>SLMJ01000288.1 GCA_007133615.1 Thermomicrobiaceae bacterium
CGGATTCAGTGGGGCGACGAAACCGAAGAATACGACCTGGAAGAACTGCTCGAGGACTTCCGGGACGCAGCGCAGTAACCGAGGAAGAACGTAGGGTCGCACGCCTCCTTCGACTCCGCTCAGGACAGGCTCTGTGCGACCGCATGCCCACCTGGACTCACGGACCGACAGGGGCGTCGGTCCCTACGTTGTGCTTTATATCAATACACCCGCTCCACCGTCTCCCTGATCCGGCGCAGCGCCTCCTGCAGGTTCTCCATCGAGTTCGCATAGGAGATCCGGATGTAGCCCTCTCCCGCCGCGCCGAACGACGTGCCCGAGACGAGCGCAACGTGCCCTTCGTACATGAGATCATTCGCCACCTCGTCTGACGTCTTGCCGAGTTGTTTGATGTTCGGAAAAACATAGAATGCCCCGGCGGGCTGGATGCAACTGATTCCGGGAATCTGGTTGAGACCGCTAACAACGACATCCCGGCGGCGGCGAAACTCCTCGACCATCGCCTCAACCGGTTCCTGCGGCCCGGTCAACGCCGCGATTCCGGCCTGCTGGATGAACCCCGGCGTGCAGGAGTTGCAGTTGACCGCAAGACGGGTAACCTGCTCCGCAAGCGCGGTCGGCATGACGCCATACCCCAATCGCCAGCCTGTCATCGCAAACGTCTTGGAAAAGCCATCCAGGATGATCGTGCGCTCCTTCATCCCTGGATAGGTGGAGATGCTCGTGGGAACGGTGTCGTAGTCATAGGCGATCCGGGAGTAGATCTCGTCCGCCATGACTATGAAGTCGTGTTTGACCGCCAGACGGGCGAGTTCCTCCAGCGATTCCTCGGAGATCATCCCGCCGGTCGGGTTGTGGGGAGAGTTGATGATGACAAGCTTCGTCTTATCACTGACCAGCGAGCGGATCTGCTCCGGCGAAAAGCCGAAGCCCTCCTCTTCCTTCAGCTCCAGCGGCACGGGTGTGGCTCCGGAAAAGTTCACGACCGACTGGTAGATCGGGAAACCTGGATCGGGATAGATGACTTCATCGCCCTCTCCAGCCAGCGCGAGCACAACGAAGAACATGATCGGTTTCCCACCAGGCGTCACGACAACATTCTCCGGGGCGAATTCGATCCCGCGAGTCTGGCTGGTGTATTGAGCGATTGCCTGCCGGAGAGCAGGAATACCCGCTGTTGGCGTGTAATGCGTATCGCCCGCCCGCAGCGCATCCACTGCCGCATCGACGATGTGTTTCGGCGTGTCGAAGTCCGGCTCACCGAGCTGAAGATGGATGACGTGCTTGCCTTCTGCTTCGAGCGCCCGGGCACGAACGAGGACGTCGAATGCGGTCTCGGTACCGAGTTTGCTCATACGGTCGGCGAGTTTGATATCCACTGCGCCACTCATACAGGCCTCTCCTCGCGTTTCGTGGTAATGTCAGATTCGTTGCGGGGCAGTCTGGCCCATAATATGAAAACCGTGTCGGTTACGCCAGTACTCGTCCATCTGCAGCGCCCATTAACAGGCTGGCGAGCTATTCGAAGCGGTGGTGATTGAGGAGCACTCGTGCGGGTACTTGTCGTTGGTGGAGCAGGCTACATCGGCAGTCACGCCTGCCTCGCACTGGCGGAGGCAGGACATGAACCGATCGTTTATGACAATCTCGAAGAGGGGCACGACTGGGCGGTCCAGTGGGGTCCGTTGATCAAGGGAGACCTGGCGGATGGCGAGACTCTGCGATCAGCGATCTCGGACCGGCAGATTGACGCGGTCATCCACTTCGCGGCCTACGCCTATGTCGGGGAATCGGTCACGAATCCGCGAAAATACTTCGCCAACAATGTCGGTAACACCCTCAATCTACTGAATGCGATGCTCGATACCGGCGCACGGGACATCATTTTCTCTTCGTCCTGCGCAACATTCGGGGTTCCAGATCGAGTGCCGATCGACGAGTCGCAGCCACAGGCGCCGATCAACCCCTACGGCGAGACCAAGCTGATGGTCGAGAAAATCCTGCGCTGGTACGGCGAGGCGTATGACCTCAACTGGATGGCCTTGCGGTACTTCAACGCGGCTGGCGCGGATCCAGAGGGCAGGATCGGGGAGTCACACGATCCGGAAACGCATCTGATTCCTCTGATCATCGACGCCGCACTCGGTAAACGCGGTCCGGTAAAGATCTTCGGCACCGACTACCCCACGCCTGACGGCACCAATATACGGGACTACATCCACGTCCTGGATCTGGCCGATGCCCACATCAAGGGGCTCGAGAAACTCAAAGCCGGCGCCTCCAGCCAGGCACTGAATCTGGGAATCGGCCGCGGGTATTCGGTCAGGGAAGTTATCGAAAGTGTTGCACGGGTCAGCGGTCGAGAGGTTCCGTTCGAAGAAGGTCCCCGACGTCCGGGCGACCCGCCGGAACTTGTCGCCGACCCATCCAGAGCAATCTCGACCCTCGACTGGGAACCGCGCTACACCGACTTCGACGAGATCGTACGCACGGCGTGGAACTGGCATTCGCGGTGACCCCTTCCTGTTAGAGGAGAACGATCAATGATCTCGTTTCTGATGACCACGTGGAATCTGCTAACTTCGCTCCTGTCGGGAATTGGTGACCCTCAGTTCCGGCGACTGCTATTCACGGCAGCTGTGCTAATCTTGTCGGGCACGATAGCAATGAACCGTATAGAAGGATGGGCAGTTGTCGACGCGTTCTATTTCAGCGTTATCACCCTGACCACCGTCGGTTTCGGTGACTTCACCCCCGAGACATCACTCGGGAAGGTCTTTACTGCGTTCTACGTTCTGAGCGGTATCGGCGTGATCGTCGCGTTCATCAACGCACTGGGCGAACGACGACTTCAGCGATCCCGCCGTCATCACGCCGCGCACTGAGTGATCTCTACTCGGTAAGACTTCATCGGAAGGAGAGGATCAATGCCCAGACCACACGATCGTGGCGGTTGGCCCACCGATGAGCCAATCGAACAGGATGACCACACCTGGCTCGACTGGGAACGACAGACTGCCGTGCTTCCCAATTTGCTGAAAAGCAAGGGCATCATGGTGACCGACGAGCTCCGGCGCGGAATCGAGGCACTTCCGCCTGAGGAATACGAACGCCTGACGTACTTCGAGCGGTGGTCTGCATCGGTGGAGATGCTGCTGACCGAGAAGGGTTACCTGAGCACGGACGAGATCGACGCGAAGGTACGGGAACTCGAGGATCGCTGGGAGGCCGGAGAATGACTCGCGGACGATTTGCCCCCGGTGATCAGGTGCTCGTTCGGGATGAGGATCCGCCTCATCACCATCGAAC
>SLMJ01000082.1 GCA_007133615.1 Thermomicrobiaceae bacterium
CTGGATGCCTTCGGGTGTCGCGGGAAGCCGTTTGCCATCCGGGCGGCTGGTGCATTGCTGCAATACCTGGGCGAGACCCAGTTGAACTCCCTGGCACAAATCGTCGATCTGGTGACCTATTCGACCAGCCAGGCGATGATGCTGGATGCCCAGACCCGCCGAAACCTTGAACTTCTGGAGAGCACGACCGGCGACAAGAAGCAGTCGCTTGTTGCGGTGCTCGATCAAACAAAGACGCCGATGGGAGCCCGTCGCCTCCGCAGATGGGTCGGCCAGCCGCTGCTCGATCTGGATGCACTCGTTGCGCGACAGGACGGCGTTCAGTTCTTTGCGGAACGCGCGCTGGTCCGGGCGCGAATTCGCGAGGCACTGCAGGACGTATCGGACATCGAGCGACTGATCAACCGGGCAGTCACCGGAACCGCTGGACCACGCGATCTCTGGACGCTGGCGAACTCGCTGGACAATCTGCCAGTGATCGATCAGCTCATAACGGAGCAGGGACGTCCGTCGATCCTTCGCCGGATGCCTGAGTGCAGCGAGATCGTCAGTGTGATCCGCCACGCCCTGGTTGATGATCCACCAGCGGTGCTCGGATCGGCGCAAGCAATCCGGGCGGGTTTCAGTGCCGAGCTGGATGCGATCCGGTCCTCATCGAGCGGCGCCCGGCAGTGGATTGCCAACCTGGAGCGAACCGAGCGAGAGCGAACCGGTATCAAGAACCTGAAGGTCGGCTACAACAAGGTCTTCGGCTATTACATCGAGGTCAGCCGGGCGAACGTTGATCTCGTACCGGACGACTACCAGCGCAAGCAGACGCTGGTTGGCGGGGAACGGTACATCACCCCCGATCTCAAGGAGTACGAGAGTCGGGTGCTCAATGCCGACGAACAGATCGCCGAGCTGGAGCAGAACGTCTTTCGGCGACTCGTGGCGCAAGTCGTGGCCGGGGCGAGCCTGGTCCGGGATGCGGCCGATGCGATCGCTGACATCGATTCACTCGCATCGTTCGCCGAAGCGGCTGTGCGCCGTGGCTACGTTCGCCCGACACTGGATGACAGTAATCGTTTGCAGATCTCCGGCGGCCGTCATCCGGTGGTCGAGACCACTGTCAGCACCGGCACCTTTGTACCCAACGACACCCGGCTCGATGCGGAAGAAGAGCAGATCGCCATCCTGACCGGCCCGAACATGGCGGGGAAATCGACCTATCTTCGCCAGACGGCGTTGATCGCGCTCATGGCTCAGATCGGGTCCTTCGTTCCAGCCGATGAGGCTCACGTCGGTATAATCGACCGGATCTTCACCCGGATTGGCGCCCAGGACGATATCTCGTCGGGACAGAGCACGTTTATGGTCGAGATGGTGGAGACAGCGTCGATTCTGCATCACGCAACGGAACGATCCCTGGTCGTACTGGATGAGATCGGGAGAGGAACCAGCACCTGGGATGGACTGGCGATCGCCCGGTCAGTCGTCGAGCACCTGCACAACAGCTCCCGTCTTGGCTGCAAAACACTCTTCGCCACCCATTATCATGAATTGACCGAACTGGCCGAGATTCTCCCGCGTGCCGTGAACTACCGGGTTGACGTGCTGGAAGAGGGCGAAGAGGTTGTCTTCCTGCATCGGGTGGTACCTGGAGGTGCCGACCGCAGCTACGGGATCCATGTCGCCCGACTGGCCGGTATGCCGCGCTCGGTCGTCAATCGGGCCGGAGAAATCCTGCAGGATCTTGAGCAGATCTCGGCTAACGGCCACGGTGATTCGCGGCGGGAAGCGATGCGCCAGGAGCAGTCGTCTCCGATGCAGATGACGTTTTTTGCACCAGACAGCCCGGTGCTGGACGAACTGAAACAGCTCGACGTCGAATCGCTGTCTCCACTGGAAGCGCTTACCCGGTTGTATGAACTGCAGCGCAAGGCGAGTGATGGGTGAGGGCTACAGTCCAAATACGCTTAATGATGTAGGGTCCCGCGCCCCTGTGGGACCGGTGTTTCTCCTTATGATGTAGGGTCCCACGCCCCTGTGGGACCGGTGCCCGTCGAATTTCTGAACGGGCCGACAGGGCGTCGGCCCCTACCGACCTCGTAGCCCCTATCGTCATGTTGCGTTCGGTCGTATACTGGCCCGAAAGATGGGTCATTCGACGTAGCAAGGTTTGTAATAGTGGTTTCAAAGGGATCTTCCATAGCCGGTGATCGTCCCGGCGATGTTTCTGATCAAGTCGAAGCACCAACCGCTGAGGAACTGGAAGAGGAAGAGGACGAATATAACGCGCGTGGCACCTGGATTGCCTCCGGGGCCCATTTCGCTCATGACCTCTACCCCTCGTACATCGGCGTCCTCATTCCTTATGTGCAGCAACAACTCGGTATCTCGCTGGCGCTCGCCAGCCTGATGGTTCCTGCCCAGCAGATGCCCAGTATCTTGCAGCCGTTCATCGGCTACTTCGCTGATCGCACCAGCCGACGGCTCTTTGTGGTGCTGACACCGGGCATCGCTGCGATGTCGCTCTCTATGATCGGCCTGGCACCGCACCTTTCCGTTGTGATTCTGCTGCTGCTCGTTTCCGGCCTTGCCTCCGCAGCGTTTCACGCGCCGGCAGTCGCGATGGTAGGCGAATTCGGCGGCCCGAAACTCGGGCGAGCGATGGCGATCTTCATGGCCGGCGGCGAGCTCGCCCGTACGATCGGACCACTCGTCATTACCGCGGCGATCGCGTTATTCACATTTGAGGGATCGTTTGTCGTCCTTGTATTCGGCGTTGCGGCATCGATCATTCTGTATTTCACACTTGATACCAGTAAAGGGGACGAGCGTGCCCGTGCAGGCAATCAGGCTGCGCTGAAGCCGCTGGTGAAGGCGCGATTGCGCCCTCTGACCGGTCTGTTTGGGTATTCGATCATCAAGGCGATTGCGACTGTCCCGTTCCACTTTTTCCTGGTCGCGCTACTGGTCAGCAAGGGCTACAGCGAGTGGTACGCAGGCTTCGCGCTTTCGATTCTCTTCGGCGCCGGGGTTATCGGCGGGTTCCTCGGTGGAAGCCTGTCCGACCGAATCGGCCGAAAGAAAACACTCGTGATCGTCACGTTGATGACGACCCCGCTCTTCTATCTCTACCTCTGGCTGGAAGACGGTTCCTGGTGGGTGCTTGGTGTGCTTATCATCGTCGGAATGATCACGATGTCCGTGCGACCAGTGAACCTGGCTCAGGCTCAGGAGATTCTGCCCGAAGCACGGGGACCGGTTGCCGGGATGATGCTGGCGGTCGGGTTCGTCAGCATGAGCCTCGGCTC
>SLMJ01000107.1 GCA_007133615.1 Thermomicrobiaceae bacterium
GACAACCTGGCAGTTCCTCAGAAGAGTGATTCACGCTCAGAATTTCGGCTGTTCGGTTGCCTGGACCGGGTCTTTGCCGCGCAGAAAGTCGAAATCAGCTCCGAGCGGGGCCTGGTTGACGGTGTCCAGATAGAGCTTGCCGTAGCCTCGGGTGTACTGCGGGTCGGGAGCGGTCCATTCTGCTTTCCGCCGGTCGAGTTCGGTGTCGTCTACGTGCAACGTCAGCCGGCGATTCGGAACGTCGAGCTCGATCTCATCGCCATCCTGCACCAGAGCCAGTGTTCCGCCAATGGCCGCCTCCGGAGCGACATGCAGCACGATCGTACCGAAGGCCGTCCCGCTCATCCGGGCGTCGGAAATCCGGACCATATCCCGGACACCCTGCTGCAGCAGCTTTCGGGGTAATGCGAAGTTGCCGATCTCCGGCATCCCCGGTCCGCCGACCGGACCGGCGTTCTGGAGCACCAGGATGTCGTTCTCATTCACGTCGAGATCCGGATCATCAAGTCGTGCCTGCAGATCGGCGAAACCGTTGAAGACGACGGCACGACCCCGGTGATGCATCAGATGTTCCGAGGCACAGGAGTGTTTGATGATCGCGCCGTCCGGGGCGAGGTTACCCTGCAGGAGCGAGATCCCGCCCTCCGGCTGGAGCGGGTTGTCCAGTGGTCGGATCACGTCTTCGTTGTAGATCTTCGCTCCTTCTGCGTTCTCCGCGACCGTTTTGCCGTTCACAGTCAATGCATCGCCGTGAAGATGCGGCAGGATCTGACGCATTACCGCCGGAATTCCCCCGGCATGGAAGAGATCTTCCATCTGATACGCTCCAGCCGGGCGCATGTTGGCGATGATCGGAACCCGCTGGCTGATCTCATCGAAGAGCGAAAGCGGCAGATCGATGCCGAGCCTCCCGGCGATCGCCGGAAGGTGGACCACGGCGTTGGTGCTTCCACCGAGCGCGGCCAGCAGCGCCAGCGCGTTTTCGAAGGCTTCGCGGGTGACGATGTCTGACATCCGTGTGCCGGATTCGGCCAGCGCCACTGCTCGTCGACCGGATGCTTCGGCCAGGCGCAAGCGACGGGCATCCGGGGCTGGAATTGCCCCGTTGCCGGGAAGTGCGATCCCCAGTGCCTCGGCCAGCGAGTTCATCGTCGATGCGGTGCCCATCACCATGCAGTGACCGGTGCTGCGGACGATACCGTCTTCGATCTCCTTGTAGGTATCTTCGTCCAGTTCACCAGCGCGGTATTCTGCCGTAAGCCGCCGGCAGTCGGTGCACGCGCCGAGTGTCTGTCCCTGGAAGTGCCCGCTGAGCATCGGTCCACCGCTGACCATGATCGTCGGCGCATCAGCACTTGCGGCTCCCATCAGCGCGGCCGGGGTTGTCTTGTCGCAGTTGACCAGCAGCACCACCGCGTCAATCGGCTGTGCCCGGATCATCTCTTCGGTGTCCATCGCGGCCAGGTTGCGGAAGAGCATCGATGTCGGGTTCAGGAAGATCTCGCCCAGGGAGATGGTCGGGAACGTCAACGGGAAGCCGCCCGCCTGCCAGACTCCGCGTTCGACCGCCTGAGCGACCTCGGTCAGATTGCGATTGCAGTTGTTGAGATCACTCGCGGTGTTGCAAATGCCGATGACCGGTCGCTGCATGTCTTCATCATCGAAGCCCATCGCCTTGGTGAACGCCCGGTGCGTGAATCCAGCGACGCCCTCTTCGCCGAAAAATGTTCGACTCCGGCTGATCTTCTCGTCCGCCATGGACCGATCCCCTTCGTTCAGCTTCGTTGCTGGTTGATCTATGGATCATCTGACGAAATCTGTTGGCGGTCAATGGGGATCCCAGATCAGGTGGCGGTCGAGTTCGTAGCCATTCCACTCATCGACGAAGTCTCCATCCCCGTAGCGAGCCTCCAGTCGATGGGTCTGATCGTTCGAGGGCTGGAAAAGGATGATCAGCGTATCGCCGCCGTGCTCAACGGCGTCGTTGAACGGTTCGATCCGCACGTCGTAACTGTCTCCGGTTCTAACGATCACTTCCCGCTCCAGGTGATACCCGGGGAATGAGCTGACGATGACGTCCTGACCGGGCGGCACCGTCTCTTCGATGAAATCAGTGATCGGGACGCTATCGGTGAGTCCGCTGATTCGTTCGTCCTCGCTCGTCATCGTTTGTAATGTTGATAGGTTGATCAATATAAACATCAGGAGAGCCGCTGCGTTCCCAGCCATGTGCAGGCGTGGACGGTCACGGAGCCACGGCGGTCGTTCGACCAAGGTGCGAATGGTGAGTCCGATCAGCAACGCGACGAACGGGAATGCCAGCGTCGTGCGGTGAAACCCGCCTGCAGGAAGCGTCAACAGCATCCCGAAAATGAACGTTGCGAGCACGATCCCGACTGCGGAGAGATCCAGCGCGCTTCGCCTCGCGATTCCCGTTGCCGTGGCAAGCACCAGTCCAGCCAGGAGCAGAACCAGCGTGAACCAGTCGAACAGCGATTGATGGCCGAACCAGTAGTCGGTCACGCCTCCGATCCCGGACGTGTAGAGCGACTCAATGTTGGTCCAGATGTGCGCTACCAGTTCGCTGGCCGGACTCTCGACATCGTCTGACCCCCAGATTGCCGAGACGGCATTCACCTGATCGCTGCGCTGGGTGAAGTAGTTATGCTCCGTCAGCGCGTAGGTGAGAAACGGCGACAGCCCGATCGCGACGAGCATCAGCACCTGCCCGAATCGCACAATCGGCTGCCACTGCCGGTGAAATAGTGCCGTCAGGCCAATAAATGCGCCGATCAGCGGCAGCGTGAGATATGACGAGGTGTAGGTCAGATAAGCCATGGTTGAGAACAGTCCGCAAGCGATTACCCAGCCGCGTGAATTGTCCCGGACCATCCTGATCGCCGTATAGAAGGCAGCAAGGAAGAAGAACGTGCTGCTGATGTTGTGCATCCCGTAGCCAGCCATATAGAGGTTCGGGGCGAGCAGGACGTATACGAGCGCCGAGAAGACCGCCCACGGCCGGCATCGGAAGAATTCCTTTCCGATGAGATATATCAGAGCGGCCGTCAGAAGATGGTACGGCCACGTCGAAATACGAACCGTCTCCAGGGATAGGCCGAATAGCTCGATAAACGGCCACTGCAGCGCGTAGTAGAGGATCGGGAACCCGGCTATCCATTCGCCGGGACCAGGGTAACCGGAGAACCACTCGATCTCGGTCAGCGAAGGCAGCGTGTAGGTGGTGTAGCCGGTGATGAACTCGTCCTGCACGTAATGAAACGGGAAGGACTGCA
>SLMJ01000037.1 GCA_007133615.1 Thermomicrobiaceae bacterium
GTGAAACCGACGTCAGTTCCTGCTCGCAAAGCCCCTTGCACACCGGACATTCAACCGGCGGCCAGTCGCTCATGCCAACCTGCCGCAGCTCTTCAACGTAGATCTCACAGTCTGGACAACTATAGACGTAGATTGGCAATGCGATTGAACTCCTGGATATCAACTCCGACGTTCAGCTCCTGTTTGAGTCTACGTCAACGCGACCGATTGCGCCGGTCTCTGTTCCAAGCAGGAGCGAATCTCCATCAGGCGACCATTGCAACACGCTTACCGCTCCATCGACAACCAGTTGCTCGAGCGGTTCGTCATGACCACCGGGTTCCCAGAACGCGAGGTGGCCCGTCTCATCGGCCGATGCCAGTATGTTGAGTCGCGGATGAAAGGCCAGAGCACTGACAACTCCTTCGTGAACGTCGAGCAGGATCGGTTCACGCCCCTCCGGACCTCTGCCTGCACAGTTCCAGACCGCAACTGTAGGGCCGCCACCGGTTGCCAGCATCGTCCCCCGGGCATTCCAGGAGAGCTCACGCACTTTGGTCGGATAGCCCCACATCTGGAGATCCTTGCCCGTCTTGACGATCCAGAAGTGGACCGTAGAATCCTGATCGCCGGTGGCGATGTACTTACCGTCCGGACTGCAGGCGATCGTCAGGATCGATCCACGCCACTCGAATACTCGAACAGGTTTGTCGCTGGATACATTCCAGAACTTGAGGGCGCCATACGATCCGGATACCAGATCGCCGCTGCCGGGTTCCCAGGCAATGTCAGCGATCGTGCTGTCGTGCTGGTCGAACTCCCGGAGGAGCCTCCCGGTTGGGTCCCAGAGCCGGAGCTTTCGCCCGGCCGCCGTTGCCAGTTGCTTTCCGTTGGGATTCCAGGCAACGTGCTCGACCCAGGAATCCCCGCCCTCCATCGAGGCAAGCTCTGCTCCATTTTCCGGATCCCAGTGTCGAATTGTGCCGTCCTGCCCGGCCGAGGTCAGCATTTCCAACCCCGGGTGCCAGGTAACTTCCGTGGTGCCGAATCCGTGAGCGTGGATGCTCCAGCGTGGGCTTCCGCCCCCGGCTTCGATGCAGGCAACCGGTCCGGACACTGCCGCCGCAGCAATGATTTTGCCGTCCGGTGACCATTTCGCATCGATGACATAATCGTCCAGGGATGTCTGCCACTGCGCGTCGACCTGAATCTGCATCGGGGTGTCTACGACGTTACGAGGCATGCCCGGAATCCTTCCCGAAGCTCCTGTTCATTGAGGTTTCGGCCAATGAAGATGAGCGAGTTGCGCCGTGGTTCGTCTCCCCATGGTCGATCCGGGCGGCCGTCGAAGAGCATGTGAACACCCTGGAAGACGAACCGCTCGGGGAACTCCTGGATGCTGAGGATGCCTTTCATCCGGAAGATGTCCGGCCCCTGGTTCATGAGGAGCTCCCGCAGCCAGGTGTTGAACTTGTCGAGATCAAGATCTCCCGGCTCGGTGATACCGACGGAGGTCACTTCTTCGTCGTGCTCATGGTCCGGTTTGTACTCCCGGGTGTGCAGCTGATCCGGCCCGGTGAACCTGGCATCGAACTCATCTGGATGATGTTCGGTGAAGAAGACGTAGTAACCCGGTTCGTCTATCGAAACCTGATACGAAGATGCATCCTCGCCGAATTGAATCTGGTAGAGCGACGCGCCAGGGGTCATGGTTCCGTCGGGCTGTACCTCAACCGGATCGTCGGAAAACGTCAGCACAGCGTCCATCAGTCGGGAATCCAGTGCACCTTCGTCCGTCCCGGCGATCGGCTGAACGCTCAGATCCATCGTCGGGTCCGGTCCTGGCTGAAATGTCCAGGTCCAGGTTCCCGGCTCCAGCCAGTATGTTCCAGACCATTCAAAGGGATACTCCGGCTCGAGAAATGCGGGATCGACCTCCAGCGCCCGGTCCAGATCAAAGCCTCCGATATTCAGAACCCGTTCCATGTCGATGGCCGCGTTCTCCGTGCGATAGATTCTGGCCGCGACGTTCATTGATTTGATCCGGGATTCCAGCTGGTCGATCTCGTCGTCCGGCACCAGATCGATCTTGTTGAGCAGAATCACGTCCGCGAATGCGATCTGCTCGCGCACCTCGTCGCTATCTTCCAGGTGTTGCCAGACGTGCTTGGCATCGACGATCGTCACGATGCCATCCAGCTCGAGCCGATCACGCATCTCGTCATCGACGAAAAATGTCTGCGCCACCGGGCCGGGGTCAGCCATGCCGGTCGTCTCGATCATGATGTAGTCAAAGGCGTCGCGACGTTTCATCAGGTTGCTCAGGATACGGATGAGATCGCCACGAACGGTGCAGCAGATGCAGCCATTGTTCATCTCGAAGATCTCTTCTTCCGCCCCGATCACCAGATCCTGATCGACGCCGACTTCTCCGAACTCGTTCTCGATCACGGCGATTCGCTTGCCATGGTTTTCGGTCAGGATCCGGTTGAGAAGCGTTGTCTTTCCGGAACCGAGGAACCCGGTCAGCACAGTTACCGGAACCGTCTTGCGTTCGCTGGTCTCAGTTGCCATTTTGTCCTCCTGTCAGTGGGTCGTCCGATGGTAACCGGCATAGCGGTTGGCTGGACGAACCGCAGGCCGTCCGGACAAAGTGTGACGGGAATTGAGGACTGAGATTGTGGCGAACCGAACCGGAAGGTACGTGCGAATCGGCACAGGATTCTTCAGCCTGGGCTAGTGTTCGTGCGGTTCCCAGTCGAGCAGGCAGAACCGCTCGGTGCTGCCGGTGCCGATTGTCATTAGCAGCCCGGCGCGCTTGAGATCACGAAGAATCCGGGTGATGGTTGTCCGGGTCGCGCCGACGGCCGAGGCAAGTTGCTGGTGGGTGATCCGTACGTCGATGATCATGCCGTGGTCATCCTGACGACCGAATTGCTCGGCAAGCAGAGAGAGAAGCCCCATAATCCGCTGATCAAGGTGCGGTCGGGCCTGCATCGCCGCCCAGGCCTCCATCTGCTGCAGCCGTGCCCGCAACTGACGTGGCAACTCGATATCTTCCATCGCCTGTTCCCAGGAACGAACCCGGACGGTCGCCTCGGTGTGGGTGATCAGGCGAATGCTGCAGCTATCTTCCGGATGGCCGACTAGCATCTGGCCCGGTCCGCAGAGACCAAGCAGTACCTCTGCGCCATCTTCATGGATGACCGTCGGAGCAATCACCCCACGAACCACTTCCAGAACGGAATGCTGCTCCGGAATGACAACCTGGCCGCGGACGTAACTCTGATCA
>SLMJ01000346.1 GCA_007133615.1 Thermomicrobiaceae bacterium
CCAACGATCTCCCAGCCGAACGGAAACGCGCTCGTGATTGGAAGAACGGCAAACGACCCGGCCATTGCCAGCGCCACAGCCGTTGAAACGGTCCTCGGATTGACCCGCTCCAGCGCCGGGCCGATCCATTTGTGAAAAATCGCAAGCCAGAGCAAACCCACCAGCAACCCGAAGAGCACGTCACCGACGAAGTGGACACCCAGATAGACCCGGGCGAACATCACCATGCCGATGATCACTGCGGAAAGCCAGCGCGGGATCAATCCATACCAGGCGAGCGTTCCCCAGAAACAGGTAGCGAGCACCACGTGACCGCTCGGAAAGGATGGCGATGTCGTCGTCGAGTACAGCAACAGGTCTGGGCCACTGGGTCGTGCCGTATCGAAGAGGACTTTGAGTCCTGACCCAATCGCGGCGCCGAGGAGACTCGCTGCGAGGACCTGATACGGGCGGTGTCGAGTCATGTACCAGAAGAGCATCACGGCCAGAACCAGGATCAGCCGGGAATCTCCGAAGATGGCCATGCCGTGGCCGAGCCACTCGAGATCGGCTCCAAGCAGGCGCTGGATCTCGACCAGCGGCTCGGTTGAAAACATGATCGCGGGGTGAATGAACAATCCTCATCCAATCTGAGCGAACGTCACCAGTATCCTCTAATGTTAACGAATCATTGGGATCAGGTCTCGTCGTCACCGGAAACGGGAGTGCCACGCCCGCGATCCAGCGATTTCGGGAGGGCATACCAGATGTAGATTGCGGTCAGCAGCATCGAAACGCCGAGGAAGGCGAAGGCGATCCGCATATCGATGAAGGCAGCGATAACGGTTCCGCCGATTGGACCGATGAACGCTCCGACCGACATCGCCGAGTTCGTGAAGCCATAGATGATGCCCCGTCGCTCCATCGGCGCAAGACTGGCCACGATCGCAGACGCAGTCGGCATGATGCCGCCAAGCGCAACCCCGAACAGTCCGGTGGCGATGATGAATTGCGTCGGACTCTGAGCAGCGGCCTGCGGGAAATAGAGCACCCCGGCAAGCGACACCGCCAGAATCAGAATACTCCGCGGGCCGATCCGGTCAGCCAGCCGCCCGAGAAGAACGCTCGAGATAGCGCTCGTGACACCCATTAACCCAAGCGCAAGACCCGAGAGAGATGAGGCTCGCCCTTCTGCGCCCAGCAGATCCATAAACAGCGGCACCAGCGGCTGCGCTGCGCTCTGGCCAGTCCGGGCAACGAGCAGCACCAGCATCATCGCCAGCATCGATGCGCCGATGATGATCGACCAGGTCGAAACTTCGCTGTCCTTCTGCTCCTGCGTTTTTGGCTCGGGACGCTGGAAATTCTCGGTGACGAAGAGAAGAACGATCACTCCGCCAAGGAACAGCATCCCGCCGGAAACGACGAACGTCGGCCGGAAGCCGATTATGTCCGCCAGCACGCCCCCGATGAACGGCCCGATCGAGGAGCCGGAGAACACCGCCATCTGCATCATGCCCATGGCGTAGCCCATACGCTCTTTCGGGACGACCGTGGCGATCAGCGTCGTTGCCGCGGCCACCGTTCCGGTTGCCGCCCCTTCGATAAACCGAAGCCCCAGAAGGTGCCAGGGGCTGGTCGCCAGCGCCATCAGCGATATCGTCACCGAGGCCACGAACATCGCCCGGAGCACCATCATCCGGCGCCCGTAACGGTCGGCAAGGGCACCCCACATCGGCGCGGTAATAGCCATCAATGCGGCGCCACCACCGGTGATGAACCCTGCCCAGAGGGCCTGCTGTTCGAAGGTTTCTGTGCCGAGATCTTCCAGAAAGAACGGGAGGAAGGGTATGCGCAGATTGAACCCGATAATCGAGAGAAGCTGGGCCAGCCAGAGAGCGTAAAGAGTGCGTCGCCAGGTAACCATTCGCGCTCGAGTAATCCTCCCTGCGCGCTCGGCACACACACGCGAACCGAGCCACTCGCAGTGTACGGCAGAGCCGGGTCGGTCGCAATCCGGGCTGTTGCGTCACATGGTGAACGGGAGTGCAGCTTGTTTGGTGTTCGGAACGAGTTGTCGAATTTGCGATTTCCTCTACGACATTCTCCCGATGGGCATGTTCGGAATCGCGTCTAGCATGGATGCGTACCGTTCGAGCGACGTTGTCGACACAACTGCGAAAGGAAGTGACATGCGGATACTCAGTATCGCCTTGCGGGTTCTGATCGGATTGATATTCGCCGCGCAGGGAATCATGAAGATTACCGGCGTCCAGAATGAATGGCGGGACGAACTGCAGGTTGCCACCTGGTTCTGGATCGTCACCGGCGTGATTCAACTCGCCGGGGCCATCGGACTCTTTGCCAGTTTCCGGTTCGAACGCCTGATCGTACCGGGCGGATTGCTCTTCGTTGTGGTGATGACCGGTGCGATTATCCAGCATATCCGGATCGATGACCCCGTTTCACACATGATCTTCCCGGCTGTTCTACTCCTGCTGTCCGGGGCGATTGCCGCGATCGGCGTTCAGGGATCCACGGAGATGTCGGTCGCGACTGGCGAGACGGGCCAGGGTGCGAGACCGAGCTGAATGAAAGGCGGGAGTTTTGGTCGATCAGATAGCAGGGTATTCCGTTCGGCGCACGCGGCCGTATATCGAAGATTCCTACGGCATTCCGGAGGACGACTCCGGGATGCTCTCCTGGGAGCATGTGGTCCAGCGCGCCATGCCGTCTCGTAACTACTGGCTCAGTACCGTGACTCCAGATGGTCGCCCCCACGCGAGGCCGGTCTGGGGTGTCTGGCTCGATGACCACCTCCACTTCGGTGGCGGGCGTGGGACCCAGAAGGCAAGGAATCTCGATGCCGACCCGCGGGTCTCGATCCATCTGGAAGACGGCTGGGATGTCGTGATCATCGAAGGACACGTTGACGAGGTGTTCGATCCGGAAACACAGATTCGCCTCGATGATGTCTACGAGCAGAAGTACGGCATGCGACACGGCACACCAGTCTGGCGGGTGATTCCGTCCCGCGTTCTTGCCTGGACCGACTTTCCAAACGACACGACTTGCTGGCGATTTAACCGCTGACAACGGGGTGGTGCGCGTACTCATTGAGCAATTGCGAACGCAAATACGCAGTTCTGCGGATGCCGTTCGTTGTCAGGGGCCCTATTCTGATCACAACGGTTTTTCACACGTCCCGGGAGCGTGTGTTCCATCAGGGCGGAACGGAAGACGGTTCCGCGTCGGTCGACAGCCACACGGGTGGCACGGAAAGG
>SLMJ01000383.1 GCA_007133615.1 Thermomicrobiaceae bacterium
ATCACGCCGGGCAAGCTGCAGAAGACGTTTTTTGGCAACAGCGGCGCGGAAGGCATCGAGACCGCGCTTCGTCTCGCCAAGACGTACACCGGTAAGACCGAGTTTATTTCACTAACGCACTCCTTCCACGGTCGGACGAACGCGACGCTCTCGGTGACCGGCAACTACCAGCGCAAGAAGCGCGGTGGCCCGTACCTGCCCGGGATTGCGTTCGCGCCGGCGCCCTACGTCTATCGCAATCCGTTCGGGGCAGACGACCCGGAGGAAGTTGCACAGCGAGCCGCGGAGATGGTCCGCTGGGCAATCGATTTCCACACGTCGAACGATGTCGCGGCGTTCATTGCCGAACCGGTGATGGGTGAGGGCGGCATCATCGTCCCGCCGGAGAACTACTTCAAATACGTCAAGGAGATTCTCGACGAGCGCGGCATTTTGTTCATTGCGGATGAGGTCCAGAGCGGATTTGGCCGTACCGGTAGCCTGTTCGGGATCGATCACTTTGGCGTTGAACCGGACATTATGGTCATGGCGAAGGGGATCGCCGACGGGTTCCCGATCTCGGCGACGATCGCCCGGGAGGAGATCTCGGATTCCTTCCAGCCGGGCGAGCATTTGTCGACCTTCGGCGGTAACCCGGTCTCCTGTGCTGCCGCGCTGGCGAATCTTGAGGTCATGCAGGACGAGGATCTACCCGGTCAGGCCGCTGCCAAGGGCAACCAGATTATGGCTCAACTCGAAGAGATGGCGAGCGATCACGATCTGATCGGCGACATCCGCGGCAAGGGTCTTATGATCGGGATTGAACTCGTGTCCGATCGCGAGAAACGAACACCAGCCAACCAGCAGGCGGGCGCGATTCGTACAGCCTGTCGTGAGGATGGCGTGCTGATCGGCGTTGGTGGTCAGCATGCGAACGTTCTCCGGATCCAGCCGCCGTTGACGATCAATGAGAGCGAGATGGAGCGGATGCTCGATTCCATCGGTAAGGGACTGTCTTCCGTATAAGCCCCATCAACCTGGTGCCACAGGCGTGGCCGGGGTCATGCAATACCTGGATGCAAGGGGATGAGTGACGATCATCCCCAGCCGCTCGTATTGTGAGAGGAATCGCGCGTGTTACCGTACGGCGACGATCCCAGGCCCCGGCCAACCAGAATCCCGTTCTTCACCATAACGTTCCTTCTGCTGAACATAATTGTCTTCATTTATCAGGTTTCGCTCGGAACCGATGGTGCCCGGGAGTTCGTGGAGAACTGGGGGTTCGTTCCGGCCGCGTTCTGGGACGGCGAACGAATCTACACGATTCTGACCTCAATCTTTCTGCACGGTGGATTGTTGCACATCATTTCGAACATGATCTTCCTGGCGATCTTCGGCCCGAACGTCGAGGATCAGCTTGGTCGTCGAACCTACGCGATCTTCTACCTGCTGGGCGGGATCGCCGCATCGCTGATTTACGCGCTCGCGTTTTCCGGGAACGAACAGCCGCTGGTGGGAGCAAGTGGCGCGATTGCCGCTGTGCTTGGTGGATATGTGTTGCTCTTCCCACGGGCGATGGTGCGGAGTCTGTTGTTCATGGGTCCGTTCTTCACCGCCGGTCGAGTGGCTGCGATCATCCTGATCGGGTTCTGGTTCCTGATCCAGGTCGTCCAGTCCTTCGTTTCGATCTTCGAACTGGCGCCCCAGGAGAACGTCGCGTTTCTGGCACATGCAGCCGGTTTCGTGTTCGGGATCATCGCTGTGGGTGCGATCCGGGAATCGCGCAATCAGACGATCAGTCACTGGGAAAGCGGGGCGGAGCGCTGGTTCAATCGGGCGTTCCGCAACTGGCTGATTCTGGTGACGTTGTTTGGCCTGGGATTCGTCTTTGTTCAGTTCCTGGCCGCATCGGAGAGTGAGGCACTCGCATCACTGGTGCAATCCGGATTGCTGGTGCTAGCCGGGATCGTCGCGATTCTCGATGGCTGGTGGCGATTGCGCGGATACGATGCACTGCTCGGATCGACGCAGCGAGCGGAGCGAGCCGTCGCGATCATTCAGCTTATAGCTGGGTTCAGCCTTTTGAGTAGTATCTTCTGGGCGTAGGGGGCTCTACTCCGTCTTAGCAACCAGATTCACCGGCTGGGCCATAACCCGACCTGGAGCACCTTCTGAATATTCGGGATCGTAGAGATGACAGGCGACGCGGTGTCCGTTATCGGTCTGCAGCATTCGTGGCTCGACTTTGTCGCACGGCTCGAACCGGAACGGACAACGGGTATGGAACCGGCAGCCCGGTGGCGGGTTGATCGGGCTCGGAACGTCGCCCTGCAGGACGATCCGCTCCTTACGCTTGGACGGGTCGATTACCGGTACGGCTGAGATCAGCGACTGCGTATAGGGATGCAGCGGGTTTTCGTAGAACTCGAGATTCTCGGCCAGCTCGACGATCTTGCCAAGATACATCACCGCGATCCGGTCGCTCACTGCCCGGACAACGCTCAGGTCATGCGCGATGAAGATGTAACTCAACCCGAGTTCTTCCTGCAGGTCCTGCATCAAGTTGATGATCTGTGCCTGGATCGAGACATCCAGTGCGCTGACCGGCTCGTCCGCGACGATGAAATCCGGCTCGGCGGCAATCGCCCGGGCAATGCCGATGCGTTGGCGTTGACCGCCGGAAAATTCATGCGGATAGCGGTTGGCATGGTGCTGGTTGAGACCAACTCGCTCGAGAATCACGTTCACTTTCTCACCGACATTGCTACGAGTTGCCAGCCCGTGAATCAGTAGCGGCTGGCCGATGATTGCTCCGACGGTTCGCCGCGGATTGAGCGAGGAGAATGGATCCTGAAAGACGATCTGCATTCGGCGCCGGAATGGCCGGAGTTGTTTTTCCGGCAGTGTCGTGATGTCCTGTCCGTCGTAGCTGATGGTCCCGCTTGTGGGGTCAATCAACCGGATCATCGTTCGGCCGGCGGTGCTTTTGCCACAGCCGGATTCGCCGACGAGCCCAACTGTCTCACCCCGAAGAATGTCCAGGTCAATACCGTCGACCGCCTGGACATCGCCGACCTTGCGCTGAAGCAGGCCACGTTTAATCGGAAAGTATGTTCGCAAGTCGCGAACTTCAACGAGTGGGCCCTTGTCTTTTTCGACCGTTGTCTGGATCTCGCGTTCCAGGATCACCCGTGCGTCGACGCCCTTGTTGTCCGGTTCGTGCAGCCAGCATCGACTGACCTGACCGTGCCCGATTTCGAACAGAGGTGGTTCTTCCTGGTGACACTTCTCCCAGGCATACGGGCAGCGAGTTGCGAATTTGCACCCTTGCGGGAGGTTCGCAAGGTTCGGTGGACTGCCGACGATCGGGGTTAATCTGGACCCGAGCGCATCCTCGAAGCGGGGAAGGCAATCGAGCAGTCCCCACGTATAGGGATGGGTGGGATGATCGAAAAGGCGCTTGACGTCTGCCTGTTCGACGATCCTGCCGGCATACATCACGTTGACCCGGTCACACATCTCCGAGACGACGCCGAGATCGTGCGTAATGAAGATCATCGATGTGCCAAGCTCATTCTGAAGCTCACGCATGAGCTCGAGGATCTGGGCCTGAATCGAGACATCGAGAGCCGTTGTCGGCTCATCGGCGATGAGCAATTTCGGGTTGCAGGAGAGCGCCATTGCGATCATCACACGTTGCCGCATCCCACCGGACATCTGATGCGGATATGCCTTCAGGCGCTCGCCGGGTGACGGCACACCGACCAGCCGAAGCATCTCCTCAGCACGCTCCCACGACTGGGCAGATGACATACCCTGATGCAACCGGAGTGGCTCGATCATTTGATTGCCGATAGTGTAGACAGGGTTAAGCGAGGTCAATGGCTCCTGAAAGATCATTGAGATCTGGTTTCCCCGGATCGAGCGCATCTCAGACTCGGACATCCGCAAAATGTCCTGGCCGTCAAACTCGATGCTGCCGTCGACTATCTTTCCTGGAGGGCTGTCGATCAGTTTCATCAGCGAGAGCCCGCTCACGCTTTTGCCACTTCCGGACTCGCCGACAACGCCGAGGACCTCACCGCGCTTCACCGAATAGCTGATCCCGTCCACGGCCCGCACGGTTGAACCCTCGCTGAAGAAATAGGTCTTCAGATTGTCAACACGAAGCAGATCCTCGCTGCCGGGCTCGGTGGATGTGGGGACGCGTTCTGCAAGATCGGTCACACTTCCTCCATTGCTAATCGAGCCTGGAACGTGGGTCGAGCGCGTCGCGGATACCGTCACCCACGAAGTTAAACGCGAGTACCGTCAAGGCGATGGCCAGCCCCGGGAAGAGGCCCATCCACCAGGCGTTGTGATCACGCATCTGTGACCAGGCTGGTTCCAGCATGTTGCCCCAGGATGCGAGCGGCGGCTGAATGCCGAAGCCGAGGAAGGAAAGCGTCGATTCGGCGAGAATCGCGGTCGGGATGCCGAGTGTTGCGGCGACGATAACCGGACCCATGGCGTTTGGTAGCAGTTCCCGAAACATGATCGAGGTTGGCGACACGCCGATCGCCCGAGCGGCTTCGGCATATTCCCGGGTGCGGAGTGTCAGGAACTCGGCTCTGACCAGACGCGCGACGTTCATCCAGCCGATGATCCCGATCACGATGGCGATATTGATTGCTGATCTGGGTATTACCACCAGCATCGCCATCAGGAAGAGCAGCGGCGGGAAGGCGAGCATCATATCCGCCAGGCGCATGATGAGCATATCCACCCAGCGACCCGTGTAGCCGGCGACGGCACCCAGACAGGTTCCGATAACGATGGCGACGCCGGTTGCAACGAACCCGACGAGCAGTGAGATCCGAGACCCGTGTATCAGACGAGAGAGCGTGTCCCGACCCAACTGATCGCTGCCGAGCCAGTGACCTGCCTGCGGGTTTGCCGGCTGTCCGAACTGGGCGAGTTGCAAATCCTGCTGATTCGGGTCATGCGGGGCGATCCACGGTGCGAAGATCGCGATCACGAACAGGGTGCAGAGAAACGTGGCGCTGACCACCGCAAGCCTGTGTCTGCGGAAGCGGCGCCAGGTAACGGCGGCCGGGCTCCTTGGAGCCTCAGCGGCTGCCTGGCTTACATCTGCCTGTTCGGCGAGACCGGTGCCTGCGGACAACGGTTCCTCCAGCTAGGTCGAGCGACTGCGTGTAGCAGTCCAACGGACGAGTTTGCCCGCTGCGACATTGGATGCAGGTCGATCAGTCATAGCGAACACGTGGATCAACGATCGCGTAGAGAATATCCGAAATCAGTGTGCCGACGAGAATTCCGACGGCGGAAAGGAGAACGATCCCCATGACGACGGGATAGTCACGCTGGGCGAGCGATGTTACTGCCAGATCACCCATTCCCGGCCAGGAGAAGATCACTTCCACAACGATCGAACCCTCGATCAGAATCACCAGCACGTAGCCGAGCAACGTCAGGATCGGGATCAGCGCGTTCCGCCAGGCGTGCTTGAGAATGACGACTGCCTCCGAAAGCCCTTTCGCCCTGGCGGTCCGGATGTAATCCTGGCGGATGACTTCCAGCATAGCCGCACGCTGGTAGCGCATGTATCCGGCGAGGCTGAACAGGGTCACTGACAGCACTGGAAGCGTATAGTGCCGGAAGACTTCCGTGATGCTGTTCCAGACCCCGGGTTCGGCATACGGGCTACCCATTCCCCGTGTCGGGAACCAGCCTAACGTCACGCCGAAGAAGTAGAGCAGCATCAACGCAAGCCAGAACTGCGGGATCGAGATGCCTACGAATGTGAACGTGGTCAGGAAGTAATCGAGTCGTGAGTATTGCTTCACTGCGGAGAGAATCCCGAGCGGAAGCGCGATGATCAGCGTGAGCGCCAGTGCACCGATCATGAGCCGGAGTGTATTGGGCAACCGGTTCATGATCACTTCGGTCACTGGTGCGTTTGTTCGGGTGGAGACACCCATGTTCCCCTGCACGACCTGTTGTAACCAGTCGACGTACTGAAGGTACACAGGCCGGTCTAGACCGTATTGCTCACGCAGCCGTTGTCGGTCCTCCGGAGAGATCTGCTGCCCCGCCTGCCGGGCGTCGGCCACCAGAACGGCGACCGGATCGCCCGGAGCGTTGTACAGCAGCGTGAAGCAGATTGCCGAGACCCCGATCAGGATCGGAATCATCCAGAGGAGTCTGCGAATGATATACGCAGTCATGCGTTGTCTCCACCACCCAGCACGATCATCGCGCTTCGCCGCTTAGATCGTGTGTTACTCCTCCGGCTTGTACAGGTACTCGATGAATGCGCGTTCCCACCAGCGCATACTTGGCGTATCGTCCAGCGGGTTCTCCTCGTTCGTGCTCTGCACCCGGTTGTGGAGCAGCCGCGCATCCACCGCGCAGTAGAGCGGGAGACAGGGCAGCGTCTCCAGCCGGCGCTGATCGAGTTCGTGATAGGACGGAATCCGGTCTTCGAGTTCGGCAATCGCCCGACCTTCGTCGATCAGCCGGTCGACTTCCTCGTCCTCGAAGTACATGTAGTTGTCGCCGTTCGGCGGGAAGTTGCTGGAGTGCAGCTCGCCGTAGACATCCGGGTCCATTTCGAACGGATGCGGCCATTCCTGGACTTCCATTGCGCGGCCCATTGGGTCGTCATCCGGATCGCCCCACATGCCCTGGAGAGTTGTGTACTCGAGAACGTCCAGTTCGACTTCAATTCCAACCTCGGCGAGCATCGACTGAATGATCTGCTGCGCGTTCTGATACTCGTCGAAACCGGCGTAGGTCAGAAGCGTGAATGACATGCGTTCGCCGTCACGCTCGCGGATCCCGTCATCCCCCTCTTCAAAGCCGATTTCGTCGAGAATCGCCCGGGCTTCGTCTGGATCGTACGGATAGACCTCCGAGTAGTTGACGTTGTCGTAGTCGTTGAAGTCATCCAGCACCGGGGCGGTCTGCGCGTACTGGTTTTCCGCTTCCAGGCCGAGCCCGACAGTCACCGTCTCACGGAGCGAGTCGCGATCAATAGCGTGGGCGATCGCCCGGCGGACATCGTAGTCCTGCAGGATCGGGTGCCGGTGGTTGAAACTGAGCGTGATCGGTGTGAAGTACGTATACTGCAGCACCCGGACATCGGGATCGTCCAGATACCGGGGCTGTAGCTCCGGTGGCGCAAACATGTAGTCAACTTCACCGGAATCGAGCGATGCAGACGCTGCTTCGACGTCAGAGACGTAGAAGATCGTGATTCCTTCGGCCGCAGGCTGTCCGCCGAAGTAATCGTCGAAGCGCTCCAGTCGGAGCCACTGATCCGGCTCGCGTTCGCTCCACATGTACGGGCCAGTGCCGACCGGGTTGGTATTGAAGTCATCGGTGTTGATGTCTGCGGAGTCGGCGAGCACGTGTTCCGGAATGATCGGAATCTCTGAAAGCGCGAAAAGGAACGGCCCAAACGATTCTGGTGTGATGATCTCGACTGTACGCTCATCCGGAGCGTTCCACTCGACCTGCTCGCCGGCAACGCGCAGCCGGGAACCGAAGCCGGTATCGGTGCCTTCTGCGACAACGGTCTCAAACGTGAAGAGAACGTCGTCTGCGTCGAACTCCTCACCATCGTGCCAGAGCGCTTCGTTCAGGTGGAAGGTCCAGGTCAGTCCGTCGTCGCTGATTTCGAAGTCTTCGGCGAGGTCGTGGAGGATTCCACCCTCATCGTCGTAGCGGAACAGGCGATTGAAGGTCCACCATTCGACCCAGGCCAGGCGGCCGTTCAGGATCGGGTTGGCGATACCGCTGTCACCAGTCGTTGCTGACCAGTTGATGAAGCCACCAGTTTCAGCTGGTGCTTCAGTGTCGTCGACTTCGTCATCATCCGGTTCGTCGACCGGTTCGTCATCGTCTTCGTCGTCAACCGGTTCCTCGACTTCATCATCGTCGTCGGGCTCATCCACTGGTTCGGTGTCATCGGGCTCCGGTTCGGCGTCCTCATCATCAACGTCGTCGTCCTCGCAGGCCGCCAGAAGCGCGCCCACGGTTGGAATCGACAGACCGACAACAGCGGTCCGCTTGACGAAGTCACGCCTGCTAAGCTGGGCGGATGGAAGTCGCTTCAGGATGTCCTGAAAACGCGGATCTCTCATTCTCTCCTCCTCGTGACCGCTAACATGCGGTTTCACAGTCCTCAGCCTGGTCGGGCGTCCTCACACGCACGTGGTACGGGACTTCACACTCCGCCACCAAGGGGTAACTGCGCACACGTCTGGAGTACGCAAGCGGTGACGACAGAAATACGGGCGCGAAACACACGCCTTCGTCAGGACTGAAGTCGATGTTCATCGCTTCTGATGCGAAGTTGCAAAATTCTAATCGGGTCTGGCGAACACTGTCAAGATTGAACCTCACGCCCGTATTCCCCAGTCACACGCGCGTCCAGCCGATTACGACATTCTTCCGATGGTTTACCGAGGTTCCGGACATAGACTGGCCACATAACGGTTTTGAGTGTCGGTCATCACCGACGGGATGCAGTACGGAGGAAACATGCTGGTTGAGGCTTATGCTGCTGATGAAATTGCCCGGATCGAGCGCAGTCGAAGCTATAGGCAACCGTTGGTTACGCGGCCTGATCTATCGCGAGCGGCGTGGGCGCCCCGCCGGACCCTGGCAACGATGCTGATTTCAGCAGGCTGCAGGATCGCGGACGTGGACGACCAGATCTGCCGGAAACTGGCGGAACCGAGACCGGTTAGAGGCGCGCAGGTGAGCTGAGTAGCGAACGTGGCTGACCATTGATTGTCGAACTGGACCTGCGGATGACTTCATGCACTTTGATTGCCGGGACGGCAGACGGAATAAGAAAAATTCGCGTACGTGCTGATGGGAGCGCCTCGGTCGATGCCTATGAACTCCGCGAACATGCGGTTCGCGGAATCGCGGTAGATCCGTTCGATCGGGAACGGATCTACGTCGCGGCAGGGCTCCGTGGCTGGGGGCTCCACAGGTCGGACGACGGAGGTCGGACCTTCGAGCAGATCGGGTTCTCTGACTACTGGTGCTGGGATGTCATCGTCGACCGCCAGAACCCTGAACGTCTTCTCGTTGGAACCGAGCCTCCGATGCTCTGGGAATCTCTTGATGGAGGCGAGACATGGAGCGATTTCCCGGCAATTGATTCAGTATCCAGCCGGCCGAACTGGACCTTCTTTCACCCGCCGTTTCACAGTGGCCATCTCCACGGTATTGCAATCTGTGAGGAACGACCAGGCCGGATAATCGTTGGGGTCGAACACGGTGGCTTGCTTCTCACGACCGATCAAGGGGAGTCCTGGACGGATGTCATGCCCGGCGCGGATCTGCATCGTGTTGAAATCGCTCCGGACGATCCGGATCGCGTCTACGCCGGGGCAGGCCACGGGCTCTTTGTCAGTCACAATGGAGGAGAGTCCTGGTCGGCAATCGAGGGACTTCGAGGCCGTTATATCCATGGAATCGTGATCGACCCGGTCAATCCCCGGCGAATGCTGGTCTACGTCGACAGCCGACAGTGCCCCGTGTTTCTGTCCGAGGACGGGGGCGAGAGCTGGCAGCCGATCGGTGCGGGGTTGCCCAGCAGCCGGCCGGCTGACCCGGTGCGATTGCATCCAGCATCTCCGAATACCATATTCTACGCCGGAGATTCGGGTGATGGGGGTACACTTTACGTGTCTGACGACAACGGTTCATCCTGGCGGGACCTGGAACTCGGGTTGCCGAAAGTATGGCGACTGGAGAATCTGGACTGACCGTGGTCCTGTCGTGTGAGTGGAGAGTGACGATGAGAGTGCGGATCGATCGAGAAAAGTGCATTGGCTCGGCGAACTGCGTTGCCAGCGCACCAACCGTCTACCGGCTGGATGAAAACGACAAGGCAATCCTGGTCGACCCGGAGACGATCGATGAGGAGACGCTGCTGCTCTCAGCCGAATCGTGCCCGACGGAGGCAATCATCCTGGAGGATGATGACGGCAACCGTGTTTATCCGAGCTGAACATCGGGGAAGGCTCGTGCTCAATGACTGCCAGACCGGACCAGACGGTACACCGCGCTGATTTGCTTGTCGGGCGTGACCGGGAGCAGAGCGAGCTCTCCCGGGCGTTTTCCCGTGTCTCCACCGAGGGTGCCGGGATGGTGCTCATCAGCGGAGAACCGGGGATCGGAAAATCCCGGCTTCTTCGTGAGTTTCTCGCCGGCTTGAACGATGAAGCGACGGTCATCAACGCGGTAGTCTGGGAGGATACCTCCACACCCTTCATGCCGCTACAGTCTGCATTCCGGGCTCTATCCTCTGATCCGCCTCCAGGCTGGGAAGACGCGCTCGTCCGTGCGGACCTTTCCGATGCCGTCACCCAGACGCTCTCATTAGCCGCAGGTTCAATCGATTCGACTACGAGGCAACGACTGCCTGATCAGTACACGATCGCCCTGCAGCATCTAGCGGAGCATCGACCGGTCGTCTTCGTGCTGGATGATGCTCAGTGGGCCAGCGAACCGGATCTCAATTTCGTCCGCTATCTGCTGCGAACGTCGGCGCGATTACCGATTCTGGTTGTGCTGAGTTACCGGGACACCGAGCTCAATTCGTCGCACCCCTTGCAGGCTCTGATTCGCGATGCTTATCGCGAGGTGGGCGCCACCCGGATCTCCCTCTCTCGATTGGACGAGCATGGTGCCCGGCAATTGATCGGCAACGTTCTGGACTCGCCTGCTCACACGGTCTCCCGTGGGCTTGCCCAGGCGATTCAGCAGGAGGCGGAAGGCGTGCCGTTCTTCATCGAAGAGCTGGTCCTGCATCTGGCTGAAATCGGCTCGCTCCAGCGGCGTGGAAGGTCCTGGGAGTTGATCGAGGACGCTGGAATCGCGATTCCGCAGAGTGTTCGGGCCGTCATCGGGCATCGGCTCGGAATGCTTCCAGCCGATGCGAGGGAGACACTGTCGGTTGCCGCCGTGATCGGGAACGAGTTCCCGCTCGATCTGGTGGTCGATGTCACCGGGCGGATCAGCAATACGGGTCGACAGGACGTGGGATCCCATCTCGATGATGCGGTTCAGCGGAGCCTGCTCGTCGCCCGTCCGCTGGAGCGGGGCCATTACCGCGATGAACGGCTCTCATTTGCCCATGATCAGATCCGGGATGTCCTCTATAGCGAACTCAATGCGATCCGGAGGCGCATCCTGCACCAGGCCGTTGGCGAGGTGCTCGAAGAATCGGGAAATCCATCGGATCCCGGCTATCATGCAGCACTTGCCTATCACTTTGGTGCCGGTGAGGATATCGAGCGTGCGTCGGTATATGCAGAGTCGGCTGGAGATTGTGCTGCCGCGCTTGGCGCATCCCGGGAAGCTGTCAACCATTACTCAGCAGCTCTGGAGATCCACACCCTGCGGAGAACCGGAGAAGCGGTCGACCCCGACGCCCATCAACGAGAGCTCCGACTGCTGCAGAAGCGAGAAGCCGCACTGGAACACTCTGGCGACCAGCGATCGCAATGGCAGGACCTGCAGCGCTGGAATCGGCTCGCGCAGGAAGTCGATGACACCGCGCACCGCCGTGCTTCGACTGATCGCATGGCGCAGTTCGCGATCGCACGAGGCGATAGCGGCGATGCCCGTCACTATGCTGAAACGCTGCGTGAGCTGGCAGACGAGGACCGGGACTGGCTGCGGATCGCCCGGATTCGACTCGGCGAAGCATCGAGTGGACGAACCATCGGTGACCCGGCACGTCTGTATCGTTCTGAGGATGATCTTCGTGATGCCTATGGCCATTTCTCCGGGTCGCTGGAGCTTGCCGATGCGTCGCTTCCCGTCTATCCCCTCCTGATTCTGGAGCTCGGGATGATCGAGTGGGAGCTTGCTGGGGAGGATGATCGCCAGGCGCGTGCTGATGCCCGGGCCCGAATAACAGAGGCGCTGGACGTGTTCCGGCAGCGAAATGATGATCGCGGCGAGGTTACCGCACTGATCGCGCTGGCGTACCGGCGGGTTGTGAATTTCAATGAAGCGACCGATGGCGTCCCGTTTGTCGCGTTTCTCGAGGAGATCCGAAGGCTTCGCAGCGAAGAGCGCAGCCTGATCCGGGAGAGTGAACGAGCAAGAAACGAAGCGCGGGCCGCACTGGCAGTTCACATTCATTGCCGTGAGTTCGGCATGCCGGAACGTGCGCTTGAGCGAGGGCTCGATGCGCTCAACTGGGCCGAAGCGGCGGGCGACCGGCGGATTGCGTTCTACGCGCTCGGCGGGTTGAGCCAGACGGAGCTGACACTTGGCCGACCGGCCAATGCGCTCGATTTCGCGGAACGCGCGATGGCCATTGTAGAGAATCGATCGCCCCGGGTTGTCGGCCTTCGCGCCAACCAGTGGCTTGCGACTGCCTCTATCGCTGCCGGAGTCAGCCAGCGGGGTATCGATTTGCTTCAGGACGCCGGACCGATCGATACGCTGGCGGATGCAGGTCCGACAGGCCTCGACGCACTGGTCGCTCACGCCCGCGCGCTGGTCGACCTGGCCGAGGATTCCCGCTATCCGAAGGTTCTGGAAATCGTCGATCGAGTCGAGCAAGCGATCGCCGGAATTCCGGGGAGCATTCCGTGGGGTGTCGATGCGCTGCTTATCCGGTCCGCGGTGCATCGGGCTCAGGGAAACGCTGAACTGGCCCTGATCGATGCCCAGACCGCCCTGGCACGACTGCGGGAGCGCGGGGTCGGTCTGTGGCGACTCCATCTGGAGACGTCATACCGGATGGCACGATCGCTGGTGGACCTTGGTCGTTCCGCAGAAGCAATCGAGCACCTGGTCAACGCTGCTGGCATGTTGCACAGGACAGCGGATCGAATTGGCGATCCCGGCCTGCGTGCCAGCTTCATCGAACAGGTTTCGCTGCACCATGATCTGTACCATCTGGCGGTTGAGGCCGGGGTCTGGCCGGGCGAAGTCGTCTCTCAAGAACCGAGGCCCCGCCCCGGTGGGTTGAGTCCACGTGAGGTGGAAGTGCTCCGGCTCGTGGCGATCGGCAAGACCAATCGGGACATATCAGACGAGCTGTTCATCTCCGAAAAAACGGTGGCCCGACACTTGACGAACATCTTCAACAAGATCGGGACTGAATCCCGCACCCAGGCTGCGGCCTGGGCGTACCGCAACGCGCTGGCGTGAACCGCGTGCTGGTATCAGTTACAACTCATGCGTGCTAGCATGTATTGTGTGTGGGTTCGCACCGTGACACAAGTGAAGAAAGGGGAGGAAATGGCAGCTCCGTCGATCCGGCTTGGAATGCACGTTCCGGCAAAGCCGCCCGTAGGTGATATCAAGAATGCCGTTCGTCTGTGCCGGCTCACCGGTCTGGATGCAGCGATGTTCTGGGATCATTTCCAGGATTTCTTTCCCCAGGTGCTATGGAACGAAGACTTCACCTGGTATGCAAAAGAAAATCCGTGGGCGCACGAGCATTATGAGTATCAAGTGCTGCTCGGATATCTCTCCGGGGTCGCCGGAAACCTCCAACTCGGCGTGGGAGTGACGGAACCGCTACGCCGACATCCTGTTCTCCTCGCGCAAGCGATGATGACGCTCTCACACATGACGAAGCGCCCGCCGATTCTGGGAATCGGAGCCGGGGAACGGGAGAACACCGAACCATACGGAGTACCGATGGAGAAGCCGGTTGGAAAGCTCGAGGAGGCACTCCAGATCGTGCAACAGTGCTATACCGCCCGTGGGCCGTTTAGCTTCTCCGGAGAGCATTTCCAGCTGGATAATGCCGTGATGGATCTAATCCCGGGTGATGGCAAGACCCCACCGGTCTGGATCGCAGCCCATGGACCGAGAATGCTTCGACTGACCGGTCAATATGGAGACGGCTGGCATCCGACCTTTATATCGTCCGCTGAAGAGTATGGCGATCGACTTTCGACCATTCGACGTCATGCAAGGGAAGCCGGGCGCGATCCAGACGCGATTGTCCCGTCGATGCAGGTTGCCACCATCATTGCACCAACGGATGAACGTGCTCGCGAAATTCTCAAAACGCGCGCTGCCAGATTTCTTGGTCTGATGACGCCGGATGAAGTATTCCGGTCCGCGGGGATGACGCACCCGCTCGGTGCGGGCTTCCGCGGCTATGTCGACATTAAACCCGAGGAAATGGACGCAGACGTCCTCGAAAATGCGCTGGATCAGGTGCCGGTTGAGTTCCTGGAAGAAACGCTAATCTGGGGATCTCCCGAACGGGTTGCCGGAGCTCTTCAGGAATACGGCGAAGCGGGACTACGACATGTCGTAATCTCTCCAGTATCGGTTCTACACTCGAAAGAGATTATGAATTACCTGCCTCGCGGCCTGTTCAGCCTACGCCGCAAATTGCATTAGTCCGGCGGAGGTTTACCGGGGGAATGATTGGAAATTGCGCACCGCGCAGTATGTGCCGCGAGCATTCGCGCATTACTGTGGTTTCTAAACAACCACAAATGGTGTATAAAAGGGGTAATCCCAGCCCGGGGTTAAACCGAGCTGGGACTATCCGACCCGTCGCCCGGTAGGTGCCCACCGGGCGGCGCCTTTTTCCCCGACCTTGTCTATAGCATATTGAATGCCCTGCGGGTCTGCTATGATAGATCAGTCCCGTATTGATCGACTCATGGCCCGATTATCACCGGTACAAATGGATGATGGTACCGGTCATTCTGTCCCGGACCTGGTCAACGTGTTCGATGCGGCGTCGTTTCCTGTCAAGAGCACGATTGACCGAAGGATCAGACCTGTGCGTTAATCGGCTTCGTGTTCGGAAACACGCGTTGAATAGCGACTATTACCGGGAAAGGCGAACACGCCTTCATGCCGTTTGGGCTGGGACTCCTCAGGACCGTTCTCCGTCGGATTCGGGCCGACTGGGCTGTGTTGCTTGCCTCTGCAGTCACACTTCTGCTGGCCGCTATGCTGGTCAGTTCCGCACCGATCTACTCCCGAGCGGTCAACGACGCCGGACTTCAGCGTTCGCTCAATGATGCGGACGTGCCGGCTTCCCATGTCGAGGTTTCCGGTCGCTTTCACGGCGGGAACTTCGCCAGTGCAGACGAACTCGTGTCCGAGGAAACGAGCCGCCTCCGGGCTGCCGCCGAGGCGGATCTCTATCGCTACGGACAGTCCGATTCCTTCGCCTTTCCCGATCAGGAAGACGTACGAGACCTCACCGTCTTCGCCTTCTATCAGTCTCTGGAGGACTACGCGAGTCTTCTGGAAGGAGATTGGCCGGAATCGACTGATGCTCCGTACCAGGTCGCTATTTCGGCCGATACTGCGGAGTATCGCGACCTGGCGGTTGGCGATGAACTGAGCGTCGAGTACCGGCACGAGGGCGACTACGAAGTCCCGGTCGTTGTCGCCGGCATCTATCAGGTCGAAGACCCATCACACCCGCACTGGTACGAGAGCGAACTGGACACTAGCGGCTTCAGTGAAGGGCAATCGTTCGACACGTACGGCCCGCTCGTTGTGACGCCTGCGGTGTTTTTCGAGGCCGCGACCCCTCGAACGTCCTCCGTCAGCTGGCGACTCTTTCCGAATTTCGATGAGATGACAACCTCTACCGCCCCGACAGTTCGTCGGGAGACGAATCGTCTGAGCAGCCGGATCAGTAACGAGGAGTTCTTCGGGGGTCGGCTGAACGTCTCGACCCAGCTCAATACACTGATAGCGCGCATCGAGCGGTCGTTGCTGGTGACCCAGGCGAGTGTGACGATCGTGATCGTGCAACTGGCGATCCTGGCAGGCTATGCGCTTGTTCTGACATCCCGGTTGATCGTTGACCATCGCCAGGTTGAAACAGTGGTACTGCGGGCGCGAGGCGCATCTTCGAAACAGCTCTTCCAGTTGTCACTTCTGGAGTCAGTCTGTATCGCATTACCGCTGGTGTTGCTGGCGCCGATCCTGTCGATGGGGGCGTTGCATTTCTTCAATCTCTACGGCCCGCTGGCCGACATCAACCTGATAATCGAGCCGAGGATCAGTTCTGGCGCTTATCTGGCGTCGGTCGTGACCGGCCTTGTCGGTGTGCTTCTCATCTCCCTGCCTGTCTTGCGGGAGGGAGAGGCGACCCCGGGTGGGCAGGCGTTTCGGCATCGGCAGGACTCGGAGAGCCTCTGGCAGCGCGCCGGGATCGACATCGCTGTCCTGGTCGTCGCGGCGATCGGTTTCTTCCAGCTTCGCCAGTACAGCAGCACGATTACCCAGACCGTAGAAGGGCGCCTCGGAATCGATCCACTGCTGGTCGCGGCGCCGGCCATCGGACTGATCGCCGGGGCGATTCTCGCGCTGCGGATCGTTCCGCTGCTGGCGCGGCTCGCGGATCGAGTTGCTGCTCGTCAGAAAGCGGCGCTGATTGCGCTCGGTTCCTGGCAGATCGCCCGACGGCCGCTGGTGTACAGCCGGGCAATGCTTCTGCTGTTGCTCGCGATCGGAATCGGTATCTTCACTACTGCCTACACGCAGACATGGCAGCAGTCGCAGATCGATCAGGCCAACCACCGGATCGGTGCGGACATCCGGGTCCAGCCGGATACACGGATGTCTCGTACCGTTGACCCGTTGACGTTGACCGAGGCCCACCATCGGCTGGATGGCGTCCAGGCATCGATGCCGGTCAATGAGCGACTCGAGCAGTTTGGTGATGTTCGCGATCTCGGTTCGCTCATCATGGTCGATACCGAGTACGCCGAGGAAACGGTGCTCTTGCGGGACGATTTGCACCCGTCTGGGTACGGAGATCTGCTGCAGGAGATGCGCGACGCCCGGCCACAGCTCGATGCGGCGATGCTTCCGGGTGAACCAGCCAGGATTGCGCTGCGCGCAAGCGTTGAGGCTGATATCCGGGAGGACGACGCCGAGGTCGAACCATCAGATCGAAACATCGAAATCCTGCTGACGCTGGTCGACGGTGAAGGATACAAGCATCGCGTTTCCATGGGTGATGTCCACCCCGATGACGGCGAAGTCGAGATGACTGCCGATCTCACGGACGATCTCGGTGACGGTACGATCACGCGCCCGGCGTATCCGCTGGCGATCAGCGCGATCGAGTTCGCCACGCTGGGACCGCTGGGTGGTGAGAACCGGGGGACAGTGCAGGTATCAGACTGGCGCGTTTCTGAAGACCCGGATGGCGACGACTGGCAACAGATCCCGCCTGACGACCTCACGGCGCCGAACTGGCAGTCCTCGACCCATGAATTCAGCAGCAGCACCTACGCCGAGATGGCGATCGACGCCTTCGACGAGACATTGACCGTTACCTACGAAGCGAGCGCCACATCTCAGGTAGCCATCCGGCTCGCGACGATGCGAATCTCAACGCCGACCCCGGAGGTTGACGGTGGCGTTCCGGTGTTGATCAGCGGACCATTGCAGCAACTCGGTGATTACAGCGTCGGCGACTCGGTTCTCGTTCCGATCGGTGGTTTCGCGTTCGATGGCCAGGTGGCAGGGGTGATTGATGCGTTTCCAGGCACGAACGCGCATTCTGTTCCTGCGGTGGTTGTCGACCTTCCAACCGTGGTGGCTCTGAACGAGCGTCCGGCACAGTCGCCCTTCGGCCCGACCGAACGCTGGCTGGCGCTGGGCGGTGGAGACGTTGATGAACTTGTCGAGCAGTTACAGGTCCAGCCGTACACATCCCGGAACGTCAATGCGAGTGATCAACGAGCCGCGGAGTTACAGCAGGATCCGGTTGCACTCGGAACGCTCGGCGCTCTGACGCTCGGCTTCGTCTCGGCGACAGCCGTGGCCGGTGCGGGCATCATGGCCAGCACCGCGGGTTCGGCCAGGCAACGGATGAACGAGTTCCTGCTCATGCGGGCGATCGGACTCTCCCCACGACAGCTAACCGGCTGGCTCTTTCTGGAAAACAGCCTGTTGATCATACTCGGGGTTATCGGAGGGACGCTGCTCGGATTGTTGCTGGGCTGGCTGGTGCTGCCGCTGATTTCGTTGACGCAGACAGCCGCGCAGGTCTTCCCGGGCGTACAGGTCGTTATCCCCTGGGGGACTATCGGGCTGCTTCAAGCCGCCGGGATCGGGTTGCTGATTCTCCTGACGATTGCGCTCGGCATCGTGGTTCGGCGAAGTGGCCTGGGAGAGTCGCTGCGGGTGAAAGATGACTGAGAAACTCGGACTGGCGCTGCTAGAGGAGGACGGACATGTCGTACACCGCGCCTGAGGGACAACAAACGTATCAACCAGGAGCAGCCCGTTCCGGGAAACCACGGATTATCTGCGACAACCTGGTCAAGATCTACAAGATCGCCGATCTCGAGGTCGTTGCCCTGCAAGGTCTGGACTTGACGGTCGATCCCGGCGAAATGATCGCGATCGTCGGCGCGTCCGGTAGCGGGAAATCGACGTTGCTGAACATTCTGGGTGGGCTGGATGTCCCATCGGCCGGAACGATCGAGGTCTCCGGCTATGATCTGCTGAACATGAACGAGCAGGACCGGGTTCAGTATCGAAGTGAGGTTATCGGCTTCATCTGGCAGCAGACCGCTCGCAACCTGCTCCCGTACCTGTCTGCCCGAGAGAACGTGGAGCTCCCGATGACACTGGCCGGCGCTCCGGGATTCGCCAGCAAAGCGTTCGCGGAAGAGCTGCTGGATGTTGTCGGCCTGTCAGACCGGATGGACCACAAACCGGCCCAGCTTTCGGGCGGGGAGCAGCAACGCGTGGCGATTGCCGTCGCGCTCGCAAACGGGCCGTCAGTGCTCCTGGCGGACGAGCCGACCGGCGAACTCGATACTGCGACGTCGGCCGAGATCTTCTCGTTGTTCCAGAACGTCCAGCGCGAACTCGACGTCACGATCGTCGTCGTTACGCATGACGTGGAGGTCTCGGACAAGGTCCAGCGCACTGTTTCTATCCGCGACGGCCGGGTCAGTAGCGAGGTTCTGCGCTTCGAAGATCTTGACGGGGATGGCGACAGCCGGCTTCGGGCAGAAGAGTACGCTGTCCTCGACAAGGCCGGTCGATTACAGATCCCGTCCGAATTCATCGAAGAATTGCAGCTTGAACGGCGGGTCAGGCTCACCCTCGATCCCGACCGGGTCAACGTCTTTCCGGATCGTAACGGCCAGCAACGGGAGAAGGAGTAGACGTGCAACAGCCAGTAGACACCGGCGCGGCGGAACAGCGAGTTCAGAAGCAGCGCGGCTTCGCACCGACGCTTGTGCATACCGATCAGGTGATCCGGGAATACCCGTCCGGTGAGGGCATCCTGCGCGCGGTCAACAACATCAGCCTGGATATCCCCGAGCGCCGCCTGGTCTGCATCAAGGGCCGTTCCGGTTCAGGCAAGACCACCCTGCTCAATCTGATCGGCGGTCTCGACCGGCCGTCCTCCGGGGCGATCTGGCTGGATGGGGACTGGATCTCCGATCTCGGCGAATCCGAGGTCGTCACGATCCGGCGAGACAAGATCGGGTTCGTTTTTCAGACCTTTGGCCTGATTCCGATCCTCACCGCGACTGAGAACGTGGAAATTCCGCTGCGACTCGCGAAGACTCCGGTCGATGTGCGCGCTGAGCGGGTCGAAGAGGTGCTCGAGATGGTCGGGCTTGGTGAGCGGGCTCGTCATCGACCACACGAGCTCTCTGGCGGGGAGCAACAGCGGGTTGCCATTGCCCGGGCCCTTGCAAATCGACCGAAGCTGCTCATCGCGGACGAGCCGACCGGTCAGCTCGACCTGCGAACCGGTCGGACGATTATGCAGCTCATGTATCGACTGGTTCGTGAAACCGGGTTGAGTGCAGTCGTCGCGACGCACGATCCCACGCTTATCGATCTTGCGGATCGGGTCATCGAGCTGCGGGATGGTGAGCTGGTGAGCGATTCCGGGTAATCCCGGTTCGCGTGAGAAGGTATCGATGCAATCGAACGGTCCAACCAGCCATTCCAGCTTTCGACGGTTCTTCGCCCTGATCGGCGCGCCTCTGCGTCGCCGACTGGGGGCAGATCCGGTTATGGGCTCGACGTTCATGGTGGTGATTCTGATTACCGCTGCGGCGGTCGCCGCCATTCCGATCATTCTGAATCGGGTCGGTGATCAGGGTCTGTTCGAGACGCTCGATAACGCGTTCGTGACGCAGCGCGGGATCAACGTCGAACTTGAGGGCCAGCTTCCCCGTTCCGGTGATGCGCCATTGTCGACCGTGACACAGCATGGAGACGGTTATCGCGATAATCTGGCGGAGTCGCTACAGACGATCATCGAGGACACGCAGTGGACCGTCGATTCATCTCGACATAATCAGTTATTGGATGAACTGGAAGTCGCGACGGGCGGGTTCCAGCAGTACTTCCAGTTCCGTTATCAGAGTGGGCTGGATGATCAGATTGAGCTTATCGAGGGACGTGAGCCGGAGCCGACCGACCCGATCAACCTTTCCGAGATTACTGACATTCCGGAGGACGTTGAAGACGCAGAAGTTCCACTCTTCGAGGTCAAGATTGGAACCGGCACCGCTGAGATCAAGGAGCTCCAGATTGGCGACCTGATCGCGTTACTCCCGGATGGTGATGACCGCCTGAATAGTGGTGCCTCACGCGGGTACTTTGAGAGTTATCTGGCGGTCGAGATTGTCGGGATCTTCGAGCCGATCGCACCGGACAGTGATTTCTGGTACTCCGACTACCGCACGTACGAAACGGACATCTACACGGATCCAGACCAGACAATACATTATTCGATGGGTATCCCGGCGGAGTCTGTGCTCGAAGAGTTGCAGGCAATGAATGACCCCGGAGACTGGCGCTATAACTGGCGGTTCTTCGTGGAGCCGGGCAGCGTCGCAATGACCGATACCGAGCGAACCGGGAGCGATCTGCGAAGCCTGTCGCAGAACCTGGGTCCGTACGAGCAACTTGCCGAGATGACCCCGAACGAGGCGGCACGCAACATGAACGTGCGCACGCTCCTGCCGACACTGCTGTCCGGCGCGGAGCGGCAGTACGGGCTTACGTCGGCGGTGCTGTCGCTGGTCATTGCCGGGATCGTGACGATCGGTGTCGCGCTTTCCGGATTACTCGGTGCGCTCGTCGCGAGCCGGCGGACACCGGAGATCGCGCTGATGCGGAGCCGTGGCGCGTCACCGCGCCAGTTGAGCGCGTCGCAGATCACCGAAGGGATCATTCTGGCGATTCCAGCTGCATTGATCGGCATTGTGGTCGCCAGTCTGCTAACGAATGGCTCACCGCTGGTGGATTCAGTAGTCGCCGCGTTGTCCGTGAGCCTTGTTGGGGTGCTGGCGCTCTGGCTGCTGACCCGTCGGATCTGGACAGTTGACCTCGGGAGCCTTATGGGCCGTCGCGCAGATGTTCCGAAGGGTTCCGGCCAGCGCCGAGTTGTGGTTGAGCTCATGGTGGTAGCGCTGGCGATCGCGGGCATTGTGCTGCTCCGGCAGCGGGGGGTCACCACCAGTGCAACCAATGAAGGAATCGACCCGTATGTTGCCGCAGTGCCGGTTCTGGCCGGATTGGCAACCGGGATCGTTGCCGTCCGGATCTTCCCCTGGCTCGCCCGGCAACTCGCGAAATTTGCCGGCCGTCGACCCGACGTAGTTCCATTCCTCGGCCTTCGGCGTATCGCAGAACCGTCGCTGGGTCGGCACCTTCCGCTGGTGGTAATGATCCTCGCCCTCGGGATGGCCGTCTTTGCCGGAGCGATCTGGTACTCGATCGAAACGCCGGAGCCGATCGTGATCGAAGAACTCACGGCGGAAGAGGCTCAGGAACTCGAGTCAGCGCGTGCCGGTGTCAACGAGGCGTTTCAGGACGGCATCACGCAGGGATTCTGGTTGACCATCTTCATGGCGGGTCTCTACGCCGGTCTCGCCGTGATCTGTGCGCTGGCATTGACTGCGGAAGAACGGCGACGCGATGTCGGGTATCTCCGGACGATGGGAGCGACCCGCGATCAGGCGCTGGGGCTTACGATGATCGAGCAGATTCCCTCTGCCCTGCTCGCCGGCGTTATCGGGGTCGGTTTCGGGGGATTACTGACATGGCTGATCGCGCCGGGGCTCGATATCGCCAGTCTGTATCCGCCGGAGGAGCAGGTCGTGATCGGCGTAAACTGGCTGCTGGCATCGGGTCAGGCGCTGGGCTTGATACTCGTTGCCGTGATTGCAGCGTTTGGCTTCGCCTGGATCGCCAGACGGAGTGATCTCACCGATGTCCTTCGCGCAGGGGAGTAACCCCGTTAGCACGTGAAATCGAGGAAAACCATGACCGAACAATCGATCAACATCGACGCCGCAACCGTCGAAGGGCACGTTATGAGCCTTGCGCGTCACGGTGCCTGGGGTGATACCGGCGTCTGGCGGACAGTGTATTCGCCGGAATGGATTTCGGCGCAGGACGAAGTCGCCGAGTGGTTCGAGTCCGCTGGCTTCGAGGTCTGGCGAGATGCGGTTGGGAATGTCTGGGGCCGAGTCGAAGGCACAGAGGGTTCCGGCGGCTCGATCGCAACTGGCTCGCATATCGACTCACAGACACCCGGTGGACGATACGACGGCGCATTGGGCGTCATTTCGGGCTTTCTGGCCGTCAAATCACTTGTCGAGCAACATGGCCGTCCCCGGAAAACCCTGGAAGTCGTCTCGATGTGTGAAGAGGAGTCTAGCCGATTCGCCGCGACCAATTTCTGGGGCTCGCGCGGGATATCAGGGATGATCGAGCCGCACGAGCCGGACGAGTTGATCAGCTACGACGGCAAGCGGATGTCAGACCTGATGCGCGAGCTCGGTCTTGACCCGGCGAGGATTCCCGAGGCGAAGCGCGATGACATCGACGCCTGGGTTGAGCTGCACATCGAGCAGGGGCCGCTGCTCGAGACCGCCGGGCTTCCGGTGGCCGTCGTCAACGCCATCACCGGAATCAAGCATTACGAGGTGACGATAACGGGTCGCTCAGATCATGCCGGCGCCCGACCGATCGATGACCGGCGAGATCCGATGCACGGCGCGGCAGAGATCATCAGCCGGGTCGTGGATACGGCTCTGGAAATGGGCCGCCCGGCGGTGACCACCGTTGGCCGAATGAGCGTGGATCCGAACTTCCCGGCGATTGTCCCGCAATCCGTGACCTTCACGATCGATGCACGTCATCCGGATCCAGACGCTCGAAACGAACTGTATCGACGGCACGAGGCGACGCTGGAAGAGGTCTGCGCCCGGCGCGGGCTGGATCTGTCAGTGAAGGTCAATACTGATCATCCACCGTGTCTCTCGGATCCGGATCTGGTCCAGACGTTCGAAGAGGCCGCGAAATCTAACGGAATCCCGTTTGAGACAATGCCGAGTGGTGCGGCTCATGACACGCAACGGATCGTCAACGTGGCGCCGGTTGTGATGCTCTTCGTCCAGAGCAAGGATGGGCGAAGCCATACGCCCGAGGAATACACCGATCCGGAGCACATGGCAGACGGGGTGCGCCTGCTGGCGGCCGGTCTGCATCGACTGGCGTATTGATCACGGGCCGGGATTCACTCGGAATCCCGGTTTGCGTTCGACTCACCGCGCTCGGCGGCCCCGACCTCCCACGGTTTCGGGATGCGGATCAGGAGCGAGAACACCAGCGCAATCCCGCAGATCGTGAGCGGAACCAGGAATGCGTCACTGAACTCGACGCCGGTGCCGCGATGCAGGACGTTGAGCGCATCGGATGCGTTGGTTCGGTAATCGATCACCGAGGTGATCATCGTCGCCCCGAACGCGCCTCCCAGGAAGAACGTCATGTGAAAGATGCTCACACCCAGGCTTGTGCGGTCCTGCGGCAGGATAAGCGAGACGCTGTTGATCATTGGTGAGTTGGCGAGGCCCATTCCGAGGCCGGTCAGCAGCAGGATCAGCATCACGGTCACCGCCGTTCCACCGGAGCCAAAGCTCGACATCAGGAAGAGCGCCGTGAACGAGATCGCGATCCCGGCTCTCATCGGAATGATCGCTCCGATCCGATCGGTCAATCGCCCTGCGATCGGCCCAACGATGCTCAGGACAACGGCCGACGGGAGCATAATCAATCCGATCTGCGCGGAGCCGATCTCATTGACGCGGTCCAGCAGAATCGGAACGGTGACCAGCGTTCCCATGTGCGTGAGCAGCATTGCGAAACCGATAAACACCAGCATGCGGTAGTCCGGATGTCTGAGCAGATCCGGGGGGATGAACGGATCGGCTGTTGTACGGATGCGGTAGTTCAGCAGCATGAGTGACGCCGCAGCAACGAATAGCGGCCCCAGGACCCAAGGCGATGTGAAGCCGTAGGATTCCAGGTTGGTCATGCCGATGAGCAATCCGGCGATCATTGCTCCGAGCAGGAAGCCTCCTGGCAGATCCAGCGTGGCATCGCCTTTCGGATCATCCTCGTGGAGAATCCGCTTCGACATCGGAACGGCGATGACCAGCATCGCTCCGAAAATAAACAGCCCACGCCAGGATATGATCTCGGTGATTGCGCCACCGAGTGACGGGCCGATCGCCGAGCCGATGCCAACCATCGCGGCGGTGATGCCGGTTGCCGCCCCGCGACGTTCGGCCGGGATCGCCCGGAATACGGCCGCGGTGCCGAGCGCCGGAATCGCTGCCGTACCGGCAGCCTGGATGATTCGGGCAACGATGAGCAATGGATACGTTGGTGCGACCATGCAGGCGAGAGATCCGATCGAGAAGATCGTCAACCCGATCATGAACATGCGCCGAAGTCCGTACATATCGGCCAGGCGACCGTAGAACGGCGTTCCGATGCCGAAGACCAGTGAGTAGGAGGTGACGACCCAGCCGAGCCCGCCAGGAGTCACATCGAACTCGCGGCCGATTGCCGGCAGCGCCACGTTGAACATGTTCGTGTTGAGGACGGAGATGAAGACGCATCCAGCGATGAAGAAGACGATCAACCGCTCATAGGACGCGTCGCCGGTTGAAGAAGCCGTCTCCGAATCAAGTGATCCGGATTTCAAGATCTCGCTCCGAATCCGATTTCGCTCAGGTCCGTTATACAGGCGTGAGGCGTGGTCAGTTGTCCCGTTTTGGCAACGCAGCGTGCAGGTTTAACATTCCGGCGCCAGCGTGCGTTATCCGAGGCCACGATACCACGAGCCTGACGCCAGTCAGCAGCGGTGTCCATCCCTCGCACGTTCGCGTTTGCATGGATATACTAGAATGCTGACAGTACATCGGTAGAGACATTCCAGAGAGACGCTATAGGGCACGTGTAGCATGAGGAGGCAGAGCCATCGATATCCAGGAGCAGGTGAAACTCGCTATTCAGAATTACGAGGGTCTGGAAGCGGCTGCCCCGGATCCCGATGATCCGGAAAAATTTACCGGCATCGAGACACCGGACCGTCTCGCATTTGCGCTGGGCTGGATCGCGGCGAACGTGGTGGTTCAGCGCCGGTATCGCAGGTGCGGGATCGACGCACTGCCGATCTACCACCCGGAGACCGGGTGGGACCGGTTTCTCCTGACTCGCCGGGTAACATCCCAGGAGTTCAAGGATGAACCGGCAAACTCCTACGGCATGATCATGCTGGATGGAGAGGATGCGCCGCGCCTGACGACGCCGGGCGGAAAGACCATCCTTTCCATGGGACAGGGGATGCGTGAGGACCCGGTCAACACGCTGAAGCAGATGCTCAAGCGCATTCCGCGTGAAGAGATGCCGGACGGCAAGCACGGCGGTCGCTGGAAGCAGCGGCGTCGGGTCTACCCGCGGATGTTCCGCGCGATTACCGAGACGCTGCTCGAGAATCCGGGCACAGTTGCCGCACGGGAGATCTTCGTGGATGATCGCCCCATCGACGGGGCCTACCATCCGCTGTACCTCCATGGTGCCGCGCTGGAGCCCAAGATCCTCTATGACTGGGTGATGGTCCAGCTCGGCCGCTGGGCGGTCTTCCTCCGCACGCATGGCGGTCAGACGATCTATGAGACTGAACGCCGGACGTGGTCGACGGTCAAGAAGCAGATCGCTGACGAGGAGACCTACGAGGACATCAAACGTCGCCTCGAGGGCTTCCTGCGAATCAGGCCGGAAGTGCTCGAAGACGAGAAGAAGAAGGTCAGCTCGGCCCGCGCCAAGAGCAAGAAGCGCGGTAAGAAGAAGGCCGATTCCGAAGAAGAGGACTCCGGAGACGATCCGGAGACCACTGAGAAGCTGGTCAATACCGAGGACGAGGTCGCGGTTGCTGAAGAACCCGCTTCGGAGAATCGCGAGGACACCGAAGTCCAGAACGACTAGCACACAGATCTGAGAACGTCATGGCCGGGGCAACGATCATTGCCTCGGCCTGGTTCCAGAAACGGGGAATGCAATGATAGTCATGAACAGGGAAGTTAATGGACGAACCGTGCTCGAACCGACATTGGTTCCGCAGGCGGTTCCCCCTGTGCCCACACTCCCCGCTCCCCCCATCAACCCCGCCCCTAGCGGCGGCCCTCGAATCGCTTCATCCGGAGCCTGATTGATTTATTGATCAACGACTGACGACAGAGGTTCCAGATGAGGCGGATGCCAGCCGGCATCCGTTCTTCGCGTTCGAGAGGCCGCCTCGCTGACACGTTTTCTAACCGACTGACGAACCGGGCGTTTGCCTGCCTGGAAAGGATCAAGGGTTGATGGTTACCGCTGAATCACGCGAGACAATACATTCTGCATTGACTGGCAAACAACTCTGCTTCCTCGGCTGCGGGGTGATGGGCGAAGCAATCATCACTATTCTGCTCGAGCGAAACATGGCGGCGCGAGATCAGATCCGCGCGGCCGAGCCAATCGATACCCGCCGGGCCGAGATGCAGGAGCGGCTCGGCGTGGAGATCGTCCACGAGAACCAGGAAGCAATCCGGGGTGCCGATATCATTCTGCTGACGATCAAGCCGCAGTCGCTCGAGGCAGTGATGCGAGAGCTTTCCGGGCATCTGGAGCCGCATCAGGTGGTCGTTTCGATCATTCCGGGGGCGACGATCGAACGGATGACCGAAGGTTTCCAGCACGATCGCATCGTCCGGTCGATGCCGAACACGCCGTCCCAGATCGGTAACGGAGTGACTGCCTGGATTCCGGCGTCGAGTGTGGACGAAGAATCACGCGATGCCGTGGCGCAGATTCTCGGGACTATGGGCACTGCGGTGCAGCTCGACTCTGAGGCCGCAATCGATATGGCAACGGCGATATCCGGCTCCGGGCCGGCATACGTGTTCCTGATGCTTGAGTCAATGATCGATGCGGGGGTGCACCTGGGCTTCCCGCGACCGGTGGCCCAGCAACTCGTCGAAGAAACGATGCTCGGGGCGATACTCTACGCCCGGCAGTCAGGAAAACACCCGGCTGAATTGCGCAACATGGTTACGACACCGGGTGGAACAACCGCGTCTGCGCTGAAAACGCTCGACCAGGGTGGCTTCCGAACTGTCGTCAACGATGCGGTGTGGTCGGCGTTCCATCGGGCGGTGGAACTCGGGCAGGCTTCAAAGAATGGAAGCTGAGCCGCACGCCGCCAGAGGATCAGTCGATGTACTGGATCCGGATGACCCTGCCGGTCCCGGCATCGGCAACGTAGATCGAGCCGTCCAGACCGATCTCGATCGCGGTCGGACGGCTCAGCCCTCCAGCGAGTTCGATCGCATCGGCTTCATCGTCTCCGGAGAGTTCTTCACTTCGAGACAGAGTGTAGAGCCGTGCTGATTCGTCCTGCTCCACCGCAACGAGGACGTCTCCGAGTTCGGAGATCGGCCAGTGGTCTTCATCGGCAACCGCGATGGCACGGATGGTCATATCGGTCGGGAAGGCCCCGATCGGTTGCGGCGTCGGAGTCGTTGCGGTTGTGGTTACCGATGGAATCAGCAACACGCCGGCACGCTCGTCCTCGTGACGGCCGGATAACAGCAGATCGCCGCCGGAGAACTCGATCGGACCGGGGACAGCTATGAAATCGTGCAGATGAAGCACATCCGTGCTATCGCCGACAGCGCGCAGCTTCTGGCGACCGTCATACTCTTCGATGCTGCTGAAGATGGAGCCGTCGCTGGTGCGAACGGGTTTGCCGCGGACTTCCCATGGTGGCGATGATTCGGCCGGTATCAGCAGGGGCGAGTCCGAGTCGGTTTGCACGCCGGCACCGTCCCGATCGACGTAGAACTCGACGCGTCCGGCAGCGGTAACGACAACCGTCTCTCCAATGGTGGTGATTCCTTGCGGATCCTCGATCCCATCGAGCCAGACGGTGAAATCATCCGGGGTTGCGTCTGGGTCCAGCGATTCCGCGATCAGGATCTCACCCTCGGCGTTGAGAATCATGAGGTGGCCGCTGGCCGAGAGCGTCAGATCAACCGGCGTGCCAATCCCGGTTGCATACACCCGCGCGTCCAGGTTGTTCCCTAACGTGAGATCAGTAGCCTGCGCTTCGTCGGCTGTCCAGGCCGATTCCGACGATGGTTCAGTTCCGTATCGCCAGATCGAATAATGGCGGCCGATGCTCGGGACGGTAAACGCGCGTGAATCCTCAATGTCCGGGGTGTGAACCAGCACCCGTCGTTCGAAAACCTGGATGAGTGCCGGATAGATGCGATCGTAGCGGCGATAATGAGTCCAGTACGGATCGCTGATCGGATACCCGAAGGATTCAACCCAGCGTTCGTTCTGAAACTCGGGCCGGCCGAAGAGATCCGCCGTCACATCAGGAAGGTAGAATCCGGTCTCCTCGACGTACTGATCCAACCGGCGCATTTCCGGAGCGGCTCCGCCATCGTAGACCCCGTCGCGTCCGATCCAGGTGACAATGCGGTCACGACTGGTCGCCTGAGTCCCGCCGTCCTGGTCGGAAACCAGAGCGGCAAGTGTCTGCCAGGTTGGGACACGATCCTCCGGTTCACCGGAGTCGATCGAGAGCGCCGGTGGTTCTCGTTCGAGGCGCACGTTCCCACCCAGATCGATCTCACCGGTGACGATTTCGAGCGCCAGCTTGCCCTGTGTGACTTCGTTGGCTCCGGACTCGACTTCCATCCGGCCGCGTTCGAAGTACTGGACAACTCGACGATTGTTTGGCGCGCCAACGTATGGCTCGACTCGTGAGGCCAGTGGCTCGCCACCCCAGAGGTCAACGGCTCGTGTCGCCGCGGATGCCTCGTTCATCCACGTGTTCTGAAACGCGGGTGAGGCGAACGGGCTCGTCTCGGTTTTTTCCACAGGCATTCGGCCAAGCGCGACTGCGACGGCAACGATGATCACCGCCAAGAGCGCGATGTGCGTTGCCGTGATCCGCGATCCTGTTGGTTGATTCGAACTCGAACTCATTGTGTCCCGGATGCTTTACAGAGACGAACTCAGGTGCAGGGCGTCGCTATGAGTACAACGCGCTTGTTCAGCGAGGCAGCGTCGGGAGATTCCCGTTAATCCGGGAAGTCTCTCATCACAATCGTACACGGTTCTGCAGGATGAGGGCATCGCATGCGAGTGAGAGATTCGTTACAGTCTTCTTCAAACTCGCGTACCCGGCCAGTAATCTGCCCGCGAGCGAGCTGTCCTGTACGAAGGGACAGTGTAACCCTGTGCTGTTGCATGATGCGCTATTTCGCATGGTATCGGACAATTTCTTCAACTTGGGGAGTGTGTAACCTGGCAGGCCGGTCGGTATATCCAGAGGTGAGCCACGTTGGTGACCAATAATGTCCCGTCCGGCTATGATGCCGAGCGGTTTGCGGGACTGATTTTCGCCCATCGAGAGCCGATACTTGATGCCTGGTGCGATCTGACTCGGGTAGAGGGTGCCGAACCGGCTTCGGACTTCATCCGCAGCCAGCTCGATGCATCGATCCTCGCACTGGCGAACTGGATGCTCGGTGACGATCCGGAACACTCGACGATGGGCCGGCAATGGTCGATCATCGATCCATCGCCGGAGATGACGGTCGGTGCGGTCGTATCGATGAGCCTGCTCCCGGAGGCGGTTCGAGCCGGTGTCGAGAATGTCGATGACGGCGAACTCCGTTCGCTGGTTCAGGTCGTCAGCGAGTTTACCGTCATGATGGCGCACCGGCTGGTGACGTTCAGCTCGGCCTTTGACGAGGATCGCTGGCAACAGATCGCGGCGGACGTCGAATCCCGCTACGAATCCCAGCGAGTTCAGCGCATCCGCCGCCTCAACGTGCTGACAGATATTGCCCACGCGGTCAGTACGGGCCAGGATCTGGAGACGCTGTTCGAAAAGGTACAACAGTCAGTCATCCAGATTTCGGGAAGCGATTACATCGAAATTTCCTTGCTGGACCGGGAAGTCGGGGCACTCCGGTGTCACCTGGTGTTTGGCTACGGCCGCAGAATGCCGGAACTCGAGCAGACGCTTATTCAGCAGGGACTGGCGAAGGAGGTCTATCGCACCGGGGAGCCGCTGAACGTGTCTGATTACGTTCGCGCCTGCCGGGAGCGGTCGCTCGAGCCACTGTCAATCCTCGTATCTGATCCCCAGCGCGGCTGGATGGGTGCGCCGATGCGCCGTGGCGACGATATCGAAGGCGTCATCGCCGTATCCGGACGACTATCATCATACGAACCCGAAGACGTTGAGATGCTCGCGGCGATCGCCCGTCAGACGGTTGTCGCCCTGGAAAACCGGCGACTGATCGATGTCCAGCGACGCCACGCCGCACAGTTGAGCGCGGTCAATCAGCTTGCCCGGGAAACTGCGAAGCTGCGCGACGCAAAGGAACTTATGAAGATTGCGGCAGACCGGATCCACGAGTTCTTCGACTACGATCTGGTCTCGGTCTTTCGGGCGTCGGCAGGTGGCGAGCTGCTCCGTATGACCGCCCGCACCCCGATTCCCGTCGATGAGGAACATGAAGCGGCAGTGGTGCCGATTTCCGGAGCGAGTGTGGTTGGAGCGGTCGCCCGGGACAGAACGCCGGCGCTGCACGGGAACGTGCGAGAGGTTCCCGACTACGTCATGACCGAGAGTACCGCGCAATCGAAGTCTGAAATGGCCGTGCCGATCGTGCATTCAGACCGGCTGCTTGGCGTCCTTGATGTCCAGAGCGAGCGAGAGAACGCCTTCGATGACAATGACCTGACCACGCTTCAGACAATTGCCGATCAACTTGCTGTTGGCCTTGAAAACAGCCGGCTCTACTCTGATGAAGCCCAGCGATCGCGTGAGTTGAGCCTTATGCTGGAGACGACCCGAGCTGCGGGATCTTCGCTGCTGCTGGACGAGGTCCTGGAACGGCTGGCGGAAGGTCTGGCGAATGCGGCCAACGCACAGGATTGCCTCATTCATCTGTACAACCCTGAAGAAGGCTCGTTTACCCCGGCCGCGCTCTATCAGTCGGATTCGACTTCCGGTAGTTGCCTCATGCAGCACTGGAACCGGATGCTGACGGTTGACGACCACCCCGAGGTTCATCAGCTGCTGAACGATCCGTCCCCGCTTCTCACCTGCCAGCTTCCGGGACGAACCGAGGGAGAAGCATCGCCGCCGCTGTTCCTTGTTCCGCTTCGTACGAGACAACGGACGCTCGGGATGGCAATCATCACCTGCCCGCCGGATTACAGCTTCTGCTATCCGGAGCGGCAGATGCGCCTCTTGCAGGGCGTGGCCGATTCCACTGCGCTGGCAGTTGAGAACGCCCGCCTCTATGCCCGGGCGCATGGGTTGGCGATTGCCGAAGAGCGCGGACGGCTTGCACAGGAGATTCACGACACACTCGCGCAGGGGCTCACCGCGATTTCCCTGCAACTTGATCTGGCGGATTCCTACCTACCGGACCACCCGGAGAAAGCGTCGCGCAATGTCCAGCGCGCGCTCGATCTCACCCGCGACAATCTCAATCAGGCCCGCCGGTCTGTCCTCGACCTTCGGGCTGCCGATGTCCACCAGATGTCGCTTCCGGACGCCATTGCCCAGGTCATCCGCAAGCTTGGCGACGAATCAGACACGGGATTTGAGTTCACGAATGATGGGCTGATGAGTCGACTTTCGGCTCGCGTAGAGGTTGGCCTTTATCGCATACTTGAGGAAGCACTGGAAAACGCGCGCCGGCACAGCGATGCCCGGCACGTTCGTGTTCACATCGAAGCAGATGGCAGGACAGTAACGCTCGTCGTCAACGATGACGGACATGGATTCGACGCTGATGATTCCGGCCGGCACGCCGGAGACGACCGGGGATTCGGCCTTCTTGCGATCCGGGAACGGGCGCGGTTACTGGGCGGCTCGCTGACAATCTCCAGCACTCCGGGCGTAGGAACCAACGTACGGGTAGTTGTCCCGTACGAAGCGAGACTGCAGTCTTCCAGTGCGGAAGTGCAGATACAGGGAGAGCAGCAATGATCCGGATTCTGATCGTCGACGATCATCCGATTGTTCGAGAAGGGCTCGCCGCCGTCCTGGATGCTCAGGAGGATATGCAGGTTGTTGGCGAGAGTGGAGATGGCGATGACGCTGTCCGCAAGTACGCAGAGCTCGACCCTGATATCGTATTGATGGACCTGGCGATGCCAGGCACAGATGGCGTGGAGGCAATTCGCGAGATCCGCAAGACGGATACGAACGCGCGGGTTGTTGTGCTGACCGCCTATGATACGGACGATCGGATCTTCCAGGCCGTTCAGGCCGGGGCTCGTGGGTATCTGCTGAAAGGTGCTCCGCGAGAGGAGATCTTCCGGGCCATTCGCGAGGTCAACAATGGTGGGTCGCTACTGGAGCCAGCCATTGCCGGAAAGCTGCTGAGTCGCGTCGGCGACATTCTGCGAGGTGGAGCGGTTGAACAACTTACCCCGAGAGAACTCGATATTCTGACGCTGATGGCGAGGGGTCTCCGCAACAAGGAGATTGCCAATCAGCTCTATATCACCGAACGCACAGTTAAATTCCACGCAAATGCCATCTATCGCAAACTGGATGTCAGCAGCCGGACAGAGGCCGTAAGCAAGGCGCTTCGACACGGCCTTGTTGAAGCGTAAGATCCGCCTGCTGGTGCAGGGCGCGTAACAATTGCGTAACAAAGCCTACATTCACGCGATATGGCATGTATGATATTCCGAGTGTAGTAGCTGGCAACCCCGGAGCCAGCATTACCGTTTGTGGCAGGTCAAGCCGTCGACTCCCATTTTTCCCACTGGGGCGACGGGGGAGGAGTATGTAGGTGAGTATGAATGAAGAGCAAACGATGCGCAAAACCCGCCCGTTCGATCCCGACGATCTCGACAGGCAGATCATCCGGCTGCTCCGGGCAGATGGCCGACGCAGTAATCGGGAGATCGCCCGGACGCTGGATGTGCCTGAAGCGACCGTCCGCTACCGCGTTCGCCGCCTGATCGAGTCGAACATTCTCCGGATTACGGCCTCAGTCGATCCCGAACATCTGGGCTACGGACTGACCGCCGTGATCAGCGTCCAGGTGGAACCGAACCGGATCAACGCTGTTGCCGAAGAGATCTCTGCCATGCCGGAAGTGATGTGGGTTGCGATTACCGCCGGAGCACACGATATTATGCTCATGGGCTCCTTCCGGAATCAGGAAGAGATGTTTGCCTTCCTGACGGACCGGTTGGCACAGATCGATGGCACCTATCGAACGGAGACATCCGTTGCGCTGCGAATCATGAAGAAGCAGCACGAATGGGCCTCGGATCTGACCACCCGGGTGGAGACCGGACTACCAGTCGCGGCCGAGTAGACCGGCTCAGATCTCGGCAACCAGGAAAGGCGGGAACTGTTGACCAGCCTGGACATATTCACCTTCGGCGAGTCGATGATCCGGTTGAGCTCGCCGATCGGTCAGCGGATCGAGACTGTGCAGTCGCTCGATGTCCGGATCGGCGGGACCGAATCGAACCTCTCGATTGCACTCGCCCGGCTCGGCCGAAAGGTCGTCTGGACGTCCGTATTGCCAGTAAATCCGCTCGGACAGCGGCTGGCCCGGGAGTTGAACTGGCATGGTGTCGACACCAGCACGGTCACCTGGGTCGAAGGTGAGCGGATGGGTGTCTATTTCCTCGACACCGGCAGCGCGCCACGTCCGACGCAGGTCCTCTACGACCGGAAAGACTCCGCAGTTGCCCGCTCAACGCCCGATCAGATCGACATGGAGCCGGTTGATCGAGCCCGGATCCTGCACCTCACCGGCATTACCGTCGCAATCAGTGACGGATGCGCCCGGACGTGTCACGAGTTGATCACGCGGGCAAAGAGCGCCGGGGCGACGTTCAGCTTCGATGTCAACTATCGCAGCCTGCTCTGGAGTCCCGAGGAGGCACAGGCCGGCCTGAACCCGATATGCGAGCAGGCCGACATCCTCTTCTGCGGCAAAGAGGACGCCGAGACAATCTGGGGCATTTCGGGCGAGCCGGAAGACGTTGTCCAGGAAATGTATTCCCGCTTCGGAAGCGAAATCACAGTTACGACGCTGGGTGGCGATGGGGCGATTATCCGGATGCCGGATGGTTCTCTTCGACGGACACCGTCGGTTGACGTCGATATCGTCGA
>SLMJ01000328.1 GCA_007133615.1 Thermomicrobiaceae bacterium
GCACCGCATCCGAGGACGAGCACATGTCCGGATAGATCCTGGAACGCCTTAAGGCAGTGGTTCAACCGAATCGCAGCTACACTGCGATCGCCGGGCGAGACTTCATCCCGCCCCTGAATCTTTCCGGGGTCATCGATGTTGTAGCGACCGACTTCACGCATAATGCCTAGCTGCCGGCGGAGTAGAACGAAACAAGTGGCTCGAGATCATCGACGATCACGTCTGGTTCGATGTCAGAAGCGTCCAGCTCCCGCTTGTCCGTCACGCCAGTCATGACCAGCATCGTCGGCATGTCAGCGCGCTCGCCTGCCAGGATGTCCGTGTCCAGACGGTCCCCGAGCATGATCGTCTCGGCTCTGGTGGTCCCCATGCTCTGCAGCGCCTCATCGATCATTCCGGTAGAAGGCTTGCCGACAACTTCCGGCCACTGGTCGGTGGCCGCATTGAGCGCGGCTATAATCGCGCCGGAACCCGGAATAATGCCTTCTTCGGTCGGGAAGGTCTTGTCGCCATTCGTGGCGAACCAGTCCGCACCGTCGCGAATCGCCAGACAAGCAGTGCGCAGTTCGGCATAAGTGAGCCCGAAATGCCCTCCGGAGACGACAACTTTCGCATCCCGCTCGGCTGGAACGAAGTAGCCATCGGCGTACATCGCATCGTGCAATGCCTGCATGCCCACCACGAACACACCGGTGCCTTTCGGATAGCGCTCTTCGACCATTCCTCTGGTGGCCACGCTCGAGGTCAGGATCCGGTCGGGCCCAAGGTCGATGCCCATACCCTGTAGCTTGTCAGCAAATTCCTGTGGTGACTTGGTGGAGTTGTTGGTCGCCATCAGATACGGGATACCGGAGTCTTCCAGCGCCTGCAGAAACTCCGGAACATGTGGCAGGCACATATCGCCCCGATAGATGACTCCATCCATGTCGATAATGTAGGCCTTTGCCTTCTCCAGCACTTTCTGAAGTTCGGTCTGCGATGTGGCAACCAAGGGCACCCTCCGTAGGTTTCAGATCTGATGCACACGCTCGATGTCCTTGCGGCCTGGCGCTGGACGTGGCGAGGATAACACAGGCAGACAGCGCCTAAGGCCGTGCTATACTGCCCGCGTCGAAAACGCAACGAAATCCTGACTCTCTGGAAGGAGCACCGGGTGGCGGACGGATCCAGCGGAATCAACAAAGACGCAGCGGAAAAGGTGCTGGCGCAGATCAACGATCAGGAAGTGACGGAGTTCCTGCAGGGGCTCGTTCGAATTCCGAGCGTGAACCCTCCAGGGGATGTTCGCGACGGAATGAAGTACTGCGCAGACAAACTCGCCGAAGTCGGATTCGAGATCGAGTACATCACGCAGGAAGAAGAGAAGCCGAACCTGCTGGCATCGAAATCCGACGGTGACGGTCCTACGCTGTTGTTCAACGCGCATATCGACGTCGTGCCCACCGGTGATGAAAACAACTGGACTCACCCGCCGTTTGGCGCCGAAATTCACGACGGCAAGGTTTACGGTCGTGGTGCCGGTGACGACAAAGCCAGCGTAACGGCCCAGGTTATGGCCGCGGTCGCGCTTGCCCGCTCCGGTGTTCCGATCAAAGGTAAGCTGATCATCAACGAAGTTGCTGATGAGGAAGTCGGCGGAGCGCTCGGAGCCCAGCTGTGCGCGCAGGACCCGCGCGTCGAACCGGACTTCGTTATCGTTGGAGAGCAGACGTTGAATCGCGTCTGTCTCGGCGAAAAAGGCGGCGCTGGTTGCACGGTGACCGTCTACGGTCGAGCCGCTCACGGGGCCTTGCCATGGGAAGGCGTCAACGCGATCGACGGTATGGGTCGGATCATCACCGCCATTCAGGACGAACTCCAACCCCGACTCGCCGAGCGAACGCATCCGCTATTCCAGCCATCGTCGTGCACCGTCTCGATGATCAGTGGCGGAGTCAAGACCAACGTTGTTCCGGACAAGTGCGAGATCTACGTCGACCGCCGGATCGTCCCCGGCGAGAAACCGGAGGACGTTCGAGCTGAGATCGAGGAGATCGCCGAGAAGGCGATTGCGGGGATGAAAGGAATGCGCGTGGAGGTTGCGCTCGGTGCCCGAGGTGGTCGCGAAGCGCACTTCTGCGACGAGAATGATCCGCTGCCCCAGGCGATGCTCGAGGCCAACAAGTTCCTCGGATTCAACGCCGAACCGACCGGCTTCAGCATGGGTACCGACGGGCGCCATTTTGTCGCCCAGGGCTACCCGGCGATCGTCTACGGCCCCGGCGACCCGTCACTGGCTCACCAGCCGGACGAGTGGGTCGGCGTGGACGAAGTGGTCGACGCGACGAAGGCGTACGCGCTGGCAGCCGTGTCGTTGCTGACGAAGGATTAACTCATCAGACAGGTTAGGCCGGTAGGGGAGCACCCAGTGTGCTCCCCTACCGGTACGATTACGATTCACGCTGCTCGCTGCTCCAGCTGTGAGCGTCGTCGGTAGCGTGAAAAGCCGAGCACTACAACGCCAATCACCGGCCAAACCCACCAGAAGAACACCACGAGCGTGATGGCCGCGTTTGCAACGGTTCCGACGAACTCCAGTGATGCGTTCCAGGCTTCGCGAGCTGTCTCGCCTGGTGTGAAGCCTGGTCCGGCAACAGTGGCGTCTTCCTCATCCTCGATCATCGATACATAGATGCGCGAGTAGTCCGTTCGTTGTTCAAGGTAGTTCAAGCGTCCCTGGATCTGCTCGATTTCGCCGCGAATCCGGCTGATCTCATTTTCGACATCCATAATCTCGGAAATGCTCGTCGCCTCTTCGAGTAGCTCGACGAACCTGGCTTCGGTCGATTCCAGATTACCGAGTCGGGACCCGAGATCGACGAACTCCTCGGTCACATCCTGGCTACTTGTCGCTTCGTGCTCGACTCGAACCACGTATCGACTGTCGCGCAGTTCATTCATCACTGGTTCAAAGGCATCGGCCGGAACCTGGAAGTCCAGCTCGGCGCGTTCGTCGTCTTCGCTCAGCGTTCGGGCCGAGCTCGACGAGAGGTAGCCGCCATGATCTGCAACCAGATCCCGAGCCTGTCGCGAAGCACGCGATACATCCTCGACAACCAGATCGAGCTCCGCGGATCGGATCACCTTGCGGTCCCAGGAGTCAGCCGAGATCTGCGACGCGCCGGCGTTGACGTCATCGGCATCGACGGCCGGCTCATCGCGGCCGGCATCCGGCTCTGACACCTCACTCGCTGCGTCTTGCGCCCCTGA
>SLMJ01000231.1 GCA_007133615.1 Thermomicrobiaceae bacterium
ACCGCGATTGCCGTACCGATTGCGCTGAGAACCAGTATGATCCCGCCGCCGACCATCAAGCGTCGGTGGCCGAAGTGATCCGCAAGCGGTCCGGCGATCAACGCGCTGATTGCGCTGAACAGCAGCGTAATCGTCATTGCCTGCCCGGCGGCCGGAACGCTGACGCCGAGATCCTGTCCAATATCGACGAGAAACGGCTGCAGGCCCATCACGTTCATCCCGCTGGCGAACATCGACAGGGAGATGACGACCAGCAGGATAATGCCGGTCCGGTCGAAGGACTCCTGGGAATGTGACCGTTGATCTTCTGGCGAGCTTGTCATGGATGACCACCAGACGTGCATCGGTACACCGGGACACCGGTTGAGCATACCCGCGGCCAGGTTTGACCGGCAATGTAGAGAACAGCGCCACACTCCGGGGAGTGCGGCGCTCGATTGATAAATACCAGATGCCCGGATCAGATCAGGAGATCGTCAGCGGCGGTCTCCAGCCAGTAGCGATAGGCGAATGCCATCGTCATCAGTCCGAACGTGAAAAACGCGGGCTGCAGGATGCTGACCATTCCGATCATCACCACCTGGACGGCGATCCAGACCGTCAGCGCTGCTCCGGCGAGAAAGGCGAACGAGGACGCCTGTTCGTGCTCGATCAGCAGCAGGGCCCCGGCAAGGGCGTTCGTTCCGCCAACCACCAGGAGGAGGATATAACCGGGCACCACAAAGCTGGTGAACGGTGTCCCATCGAGCAGCGACACGTCCATTCCCAGGTCTGCTTCGACAATCAATCCGATCCCGCCAGCTACGGCGCCAAGTCCAACAAACCAGGTGAGAATCAACAGTGCGATGCGATTCATGGGACGCTCCGATCATTCATGGAATCGGGATAACCCGACTGCTGCCCTCATTCTCGGGGATCACCGGTAGCAATCGCGTTGTGTCCGACAAGGAAACGTAACAAGCCTGTAACGACCGTGCGGTGGAATCCTGGTTCAGACCAGCTCGTTCTCGACGGCCCAGCGGGTGGCCGCTGCCCGCGAGGAGACACCGAGTTTGTTGTACACGGAGCGCATATGCTGGCTCACGGTTCTCGGGCTGATGAAGAGCGCATCGGCCGCCTCGGCATCCGTCATACCGCTGGAAATCGCCCGGAGAACTTCAGTCTCCCGGCGGGAGAGGACGCTGAGTGGATCATCCATCGATTCGCTCGCCAGCATTGCGTCGATGCGCTCGAGCAGCGGCTGAGCGCCGACTGCCGTTGCGGTGTCACGTGCCGGCTCCAGGAACTCCGACGTTCGATCGATGTTTCCGGTTGCGCAATAGACTGATTCCGCGAGTTCAACTCTGGAAATTGCTTCCTCGATCGGGAGCTGACAGGTTTGAGACAACTCAACAGCCCGTAGAAAGTGAGCTTCCGCTGATTCGAACTGCGTTTTCCGGGCGAGGATTTTGCCGAGGGAACGCTCGGCTTCGATCAATGCCAGCGGTTGCCAGGGTTCGGTCGATGCCGAGACGGCTTCGATGGCATTGTTTTCCGCGCTATCGAGGTTGCCCTGGAGCCGGTTTATCTCACTTCGTAGCGCCAGTGACTCGGAGACCCCGCGGAGAGCGCCACTCCAGTCCAGCCAGTGGTCGTAGGTAGTCGCCCATTCCGCCGCGTGAGCAGGATCGCCGGAGTCGAGCGCGAGCCTGATCGCCAGCCGCATCGTCTCCATGGCGTACGGGAAAAGTGCATCTTCCGGCTGGCTTGCCGGTCCGCGGGGCAGTATCTCGCGGACCATCTGCCAGGCGCCCTGCGGGTCTCCGCGGTGCCGCAGGAGCTGGCCAAGGATCATAACGGCCATCTGCCGTTCCAGTGGACTTCCGTCCTGCCGCGTTTGCCGGGCGAGTTTATCGACCTCGTCCCAGTGTCCCGTGCGGAGTAACAACGGCATTGTTGCGGCTCGTGGTGGCATGCCGACCGGCAGCACAGTGCTCGCGCGAGCTCAGTAGGCCTCGGCCTGGTCGGCCAGCCACTCCCGTTCCATGATGCGCTCGGCGCGGTATGGCAGAAAGGCCTCGGACAACTCGTAAATCGCGGTGTTGCCGACTTTGAAGTGATGATCAATCAGGCCGTAGGTGTCTCGCGCCTTGCTGAAGGCCGTGAGCGCATCATCGGGCCGTCCGAGCGCGGCCAGCGCGTGCCCCATACCTGCGTAACAGTCGCCAACTGCATCATGCAGGCTTCCGGACGTACCGTCGACTTTGGCAACAAACTGCTCTCCGGTGGTGAGCGCCTCATCGAACTGTCCGGCCCAGGCGAGCCAGAGGATCAGCGGCCCGCGGCGGACATTGACCGTATCGGTTGCACTCACAAGCCGGAGCGTTCCACTCCGGATCGCCTCGACTGATACGGGATCGTCGTCCTCGGAGAAATCAGCGCTGATTGAACCGAGGGTATCGATCGCTTCCACACCGCTACGCAGTTCCGAAAGGCCGCGGCGGACGTCTCCCGTCAGACACCGGAGGAGACCACGGTCGGCTCGGGCATACGCGGCCAGGTGTTGATCTCCAGTACTGATGGCGAGTTGCTCGGCATCCTGCATCCATTCGATGCTCGCGTCCGAATCCGCGTAGGTCAGCAGAAGGCCGGTACGGTAGGCCAGCCAGCCACGGACCTGGCCCATCTCCCGGTTCCCGGCAAGCAGATCGTAAACGGCAGCAAACCGCTCGGCGGCCGTTCTCCAGGCATACAGATACTGAGCACGTTTCCCTGCCCGGATCATCCACGCTGCCGCCCGATCATCCCCGGCCTGCTGGAAGTGCCAGGCAACGGCATCCGGGTTATCAGGCGTTCGAGAGGCCCTCGCCTCGCCGATCGCGCGATGCAGTGCCCTCCGTTGCGGGATCGATACCTCGTGATAGAGCGCTTCGCGGATCAGCGCATGGGTGAAGCGAACGGTTCCCGGCTCACTCGATTCTTCGAGCAAGCTGAACCGGATCGCCGCGCTGATCGCTTCATCGAGTTGGCCGTCCTCGAGATCGCCCGCCGTCTGCCAGATATCCAGAGGAACGTCTTCACCGATCGCAGCCGCAATTGCGAGAGTCTCCCGACACTCCTGGGCAAGTTGCGCCAGTCGCCCGTCGATCACTTGTCGGACCAGCGGTGGGACCGGCGTCGAACCGGGATCGCCAAGCTGCCACGCTCCGCGATCGTGATAGATCGCGTCGTTGTCTTCCAGCTCCCGGAGAATCTCATCGATGAAGAACGGATTGCCCTCGGTGCGGTCAATCAGATAGTCCACGAGGCGCTCGAGCGCTGACCCGGTGAATCCATAGCGCATGTGCAGCATCCCCGCGATGCTTTCGGCATCGAGCGGGCGCAGTGAGATCCGCGTCGCGTCCGATTCCCGCACGAGGTTCGGGAGCTGCAGGTAGAACGGATGCTGACGGTCGATATCAGTGTCGCGGTATGTTACGACGATGGTGGCCGGGATATCCTGCACCTGCCGGCCGGCGTAGCGGAGAAGCTCCAGACTCGCCGAATCGGCCCAGTGAAGATCTTCGAGCACGAGGACCCGCGGTTGTTCGCTGGATGCGGACCGAAGCAGGTCCATGGCATCAGTGAAGAGCTGGTCCTGATTCGAGGCCCATTCGAGTGGATGATCGCCTGTCAGCTCGGCCGGCGGGCTGATGCGATAGCCAAGGGAATTGAAGAGGTCGATCCAGGGCCGGTATGGCGGTGTGACACTGAGATCGTAGCACGCGCTTCGGTGGATGCTCGCACCAGTCTGGTGGGCGTGCTCTCCCGCAGCGCGAACCAGCGTTGTCTTGCCGATTCCCGCTTCTCCACTGATCAGAACCAGATTCCCGGTTCCGGAGCAGCAGCGGTCTACGCAATGCTGGAGCGCCTGCAGTTCGCGCTCTCGCCCGAACAACATCGGCTGTCGATAGTCATTTGCTGGAGTTCGCATCCGGTCACCCCCGGATGAACAATCATCGTGTTACTGAAGCGTTCGGAAAGTCTAACAATTTAAGCGAAGGTGGTAAAGCAGTTGCTTCAGTAGAAAAATGATTGATCCGGGCCAATTCCTGAATCAAGTCACATAACCCGGTCCACGTTCACACTTTCTACTCTTGCTGATAAGTCATGTTGAAACGGGGACCTGGATTCCGCGATGGTCCAGGTCCCGATCGTTCCCGGCGGAGCATCCGGGTGTTCGCCTGGAGAGGCAACGAGTCAGATCACGAACTTGCCGTCTTTGCTGAACAGCTCTCCATCAACGTGCACCTCGCTGCCGTTGCGCAGGTCCAGGATGATGTCCCAGTGAACGGACGATTCGTTCTTCGAGCCGGTCTGCGGATAGCCGGCTCCGACCGCCATGTGAAGCGTGCCGCCGATCTTTTCGTCGAACAGCGTGCTGCCCGTGTAGCTCTGAATTCCGTTGTTGGTGCCGAAGGCGAACTCACCCAGATAGCGAGCGCCCTCATCCGTATCCAGCGTGCTGATCAGGTATTCCTCGTTCTTATCCGCGCTGGCATTGACGACTTTGCCGTCCTTGAACTCCAGCTTGATTCCTTCCACGGAACGACCGTTCATGGTGCTCGGGAAGGTGAAGGAGACATGGCCATTGGCAGAATTCTCGATCGGGCCGGTGAAGATTTCCCCGTCGGGGAAGTTGTGCTGGCCATCCGCATTGATCCAGGTCCGCCCACCGACCTGCACCGTGAAGTCGGTTCCTTCTGCTTTTACCCGGATTTCGTTTCGGGATGACAGCCAGTCGCACAGCCGTTGTTGCTCGACCGAAATCTCGCGCCATCGGGCCACCGGGTCCGGGTCATCCAGCAACCCTGCCCCGTAGACGAAGTCCTCGTACTCGGCGAGAGACATCTCGGCGTCCTGGGCGTAGGCCTCGGTCGGAAAGAGTGTCAGCACCCAGGCGAGCTCGCCACTTCCAGCGCGCTGGAGCATCGTTTTCCGGAGTTCTCCCCTGGCTTTCTGGGCCAGTTGCTGGCGACTCGGATCGACACCGGTCAGCGAGCGGGTATTCGTTTCGCTCATCACCCGGATCAACCCGTCGGCATTTTCGATCGCCCAGGTATCAATGGGCGACAGATACTGGAGCTGATCGTCGTTTCCATGAGCGAACATCAACTCGGTTGTTCCCGGGAGCGTCGGTCGAAGAACCGGATAGCCACCCCGCTTCAGAACGTGCTTGTAGACCGACTGAAGCAGCACGCTGGCGTTTGCGCCTCCGCTGATTTCGATCACCTGGCCCGGTTGCACATCAACCGAGTACTCGACCATCAACTTTCCGAGTCGATCAATTCGCTGGTCTGCCATCTGGCCATGTTCCTTTCGATTCGTGTGCAGGTTCGTCGTCGTGCTGCTCGATTGTACCCGCTGACTCTCAGAGAACGGTGATGCTTCGGGCTCTACGCCGGTATCAAACGATTCAAGTGAAATCGCAGAATAATCCCTGCTTCCGTTTGATCTTCTGCGGCCAGGATGTCTGACAATGTCTTCGTGTTCTTTGCGAGCTCAGGACCTGATATTCTTCGCGGTAATGACGAGTTGTTCGAAAGTACCCTCCCGTGAAGTACGACCGGGCATGACCATCCGGGAGCTGCGAACGGTGTAAACTGTCTGCAATCCTTCTATCATTGGTTCATGAGCCGTTAACCATTACTGTGGGCCCTGAATCGGGTGGAGTGAAGCGATATCTATGGAGCGTTACCGCGGACAAAGCATGGTCGAACTGGCCCTGGTGACGCCAATTCTGCTGATTCTGGTGTTGATCACTGCGGATAGTGCCAGGGTGTTTTCAGCGCATCTCTCGATCGGCAATGCCGCTCGTGAAGGCGCAAGCTATGCCTCACGCGCGGTCGATTCCGAGTGCGAAGACCTCGCAGATCTCGAATTGCAAACCCGGAACGCGGCGTTGCAGGAGGCCGGCTCTGCGGGGACGATCTTCGGCGTCGCCCCGACGGTCGATATCAACTTCCCACCCGCCTGCGGTGAGCCGGAACCGTGTGACGACGGATTCGAGGGCTACGAATGCGTTCGGGTGACGGTGAACTACCAGTTCGAGCCATTAATCACGTTCCCGGGATTGCCGAGCCAGATCGATCTCGAACGATCAGCACAGATGCGAGTTCTGGATGTCTGACGTGCTGACGAAGAACCGGCAAAAGGGACAGGGCATGGTCGAGTTCGCGCTGGTTGCGCCGATCCTGTTTCTCATGCTGTTCGGCGTGATGGAAGGTGGCTGGCTCATGTTTCACAACCACCAGGTTTCGAACGCGGCGCGAGAAGGCGCTCGTTTCGCTGTCGTTAACGGCGAGATGTCGGGCACCAACCTGACCACTCAGATGGTCAGAGATCGAATTGAAGACCGGGTAACACTGTTCAACCCGGGCAGCCTGGATGTCACGCTGACCTGCGAGGAACCGAACGGGGGCGGGTCCATCGAGGAAGAGTGTACGCCTGAACTCATGGCTCCCGATCAACGAGTCCGGGTTGAGGTCGATTACACCCACGAGACACTGGTCGGATTCATATTCCAGCAGGCAACGATCGGCCTGAGCTCGAGCAGCACGATGAGAGTTCACTACTAGGATGTCCTGACGATTCAAGGGGATGCTATGGGCACGCAACCAGCTTCGGGCCGAGACAGACGAGACGCGCATGATGGTCAGGTCCTGATCCTGGTTGCGATCGCGACTGCCATTCTGCTTGCCTTTGCGGCGCTGGCGGTTGATGCCGGAATGGCGCTGGCTGAACGTCGCGGTGCCCAGAATGCAGCCGATGCCGCCAGCATGGCTGCGGCTCAGGCAATGTTGGACGGTGCATCCACCGAAGTCGTACGCGAAACTGCAGTGGAGTACGCTCGCCTCAACGGGTACGAGATCACTCTCGACGATGTTCGCCCAAATGATGATGACGAGACGGTTGAAGTTGACGTTGTTGTCGATGTTCCCCGGTTCTTCCTCGGCGCCTTCTACGAGGGCGACTGGCAGGTCGGAACGGACGCGGTGGCGACCCTTGAGGATGTACCCCGTAATTATGCGCTTCTGACACTCCGTGAGTCAGGCCCTGGCATCAACATGAGCGGCAATGTCGGGATCAACATCGAGGGCGGCAGCGCGATGTCTAATTCCTACATGGCCTGCAACGGTAACAACGAGCTTTATGCCGATGAAAATGTTGATTCACATGACGGGTTCAATACGACCGGCAACTGCGAATTTACCGGCGAGCAAGGTGAGAACCCGAGTGCTCCTCGTGTCGACGATCCGCTGGAAGGCACTCCGACCCCTCCCCGACCGTCAACGCCGTCCGGACTGTCAGAGGGAAGTTGCTCCAGCTCTGGCGGGGTTACAACCTGCAGCCCGGGCGCTTATCCATCCGGCCACACCTTCAATGGCGGTACCCATCGATTGCAACCAGGTGTGTACCACTTTGAAGACGATCTGGAGATTCGCGGAGGTGCGACAGTTGAACTGATTGACAGTCCATCCGCTGGCCATGAACCATTCACACATACAATCTACCTCGATAACAGTGACATCGACGTCAGGAATCGCGGTAACGAGTTTGTGACTGTTGGCTCCAGCAACCCGATATTCTACTTCGACAACGGGACGATCGACATGGGGGGTAACACCGACCTCACGCTCGCCAGCGGGGTTCACTACTTTGATGGCCAGGATCTATCGATTTCGGGTAACCAGGATCTCTACGGGTACGAAATCATGCTGTTCTTCGATAATAACGCAGGCTTCTCGAACGCGGGTACGACTGACTTCGAGTTCACACCGTCTTCGACGCCACTGTATCCGGGCATGCATCCAGATTTGCTGTTCTTTACAGCACCCGGCAGTGCCAGTACGTTCAACCTGGTGGGCACCAGCAACACCTATTTTGAAGGTATTACCTATATGCCGGACGGGTTGCTCGATTTCCGGGGCACGGCGGACGGAGTCTGGGCACGCGGTCAGGTCATTGTTGATCAGGCAGATTTTCGAGGTAACGCGTCCGGTACGATCGAGTACCGCGACCACGTCGACCTCGGTGTGCCGCGCGTATGGCTGGTTAGATAGCCGGTGCCTCGCAGGCCGTCTGCATCGGGATTCGGGGCGGCCTTTCCGGTACGTATGACCCGGGTACCGGCCCCAACATAGGATGTTCGCCTGTCGGCAATCGGTACCTCTGCCTGATGCAGTTTGCCCACCTATCTCACTATACTGGAACATGATTCTATACAGGTAGCGTCGACTCACCCGTCTCCTGTCGAGGAAACAATGTTCCGAACCGCTGACAATCAGAAAACCAGGGGCCAGTCTCTCGTCGAGCTCGCGGTCGTGATGCCGATCGCCGTCATGATCCTCGTGCTCAGCGCCGATTTTGGCCGGGCAATGACGGCCTACATTCAAGTCGGCAGCGCCGCGCGAGAGGGTGCTGCGTACGGAATGCAGTCTAGTCAGGCCGCGCAAAATACGAATGGTATGACCCAGGCAGTTCTGGCGGAAACGAGCCATATCTGGGGTGAGCCGGTGGCGGTCAGCTTTCCTGATTGTGAAGATGATCAAGCGCGACCGGCCGGGGGTACCTATGAATGCGTCGCGGTTACGGTCAGCTACAATTTCCGTCCATTCGTGACCATCTGGCCGATTCCGGACAATGTTCCGATGGAGCGAACGGTCGAGATGCGGGTGGTGAACTGATGCGGTTGCTCGGATTGCGATCGGAATCCCGTGGACAGGGAATCGTGGAGTTCGCCCTGGTCATTCCGATCGTTTTAGCGTTGATCTTCGGGGTCCTGGAGCTCGGATGGCTGGTGTTCAACAACCACACGCTGAGCAATGCCACCCGCGAGGGTGCGAGATACGCGATGGTCAATAGCGGGGTACGAGACAGCGAACAGGCTTCAATCGAAGCCGTCGAGAACGTGGTCAACGAGCATGTTGCTCGTTTATCCGGGACCGTCACCGTTGATACCGTTGAGTTCCGCGAGGTTGACCGGGAAACCAGGGACCCGCCGGCGGCGGATGCCCCGGAGCATTCCAAAATGACGATTGTGACGGTGGAAACGTCATTTCACTATGAGCCACTGGTTGGAATGATCACTGGCATTGGATCATTGACGCTAACCAGCGATAGCACAGTCATCGCGCAATACTGAGCCAGATTGGCTGACCAGAATTCGATGAGGGCACCATGAATCAGTCAGATCAAATGATATCCGGGGAAAGAGTCGAAGAGCACGGCCGGCGAATCCTTGAGGGCCAGGTGCTGGTCATGTTTGCTGCAGGAATCTTCCTGCTCGTCGGTATGGTGGCGGTAGCCGTCGATACCGGATTCCTGATGTCTGAACGCCGACAGGTTCAGAGTAGCGCCGACGCTGCGGCCCTCGCCGCGGCTCGAGCCAAACTCGACTATCGATATTTCCCCGCCGCCGGTGATCTGGAAACTGTCCAGGTAGACGCGGCAGAGGCGTACGGCACCCGCAACGCCGGGGTTTCGGCAGACGATATCATCGTCGACACATCCCCGGATGGGTACGGGGAGGATTACGTGGAAGTCACGGTATCGAAAGATGTCGACATGTTCTTCCTGCGTGCCCTCTATGACGGTGCCTGGGGTACCAGTGCCAGCGCCGTTGCCGGGACGCAGCCGATGAATCTGCCGTATGCGCTGGTGGCGCTGCGAGAGTGCGATGAACCGGGCGTCTCCGGCATCAATGCCAGTGGCGGAATCGAGATCGACGTCAATGAAGGCTCGATCATGTCCAACTGCAATATCACCCGCTCGGGCGATTCCAGCATCGTTACGGCAGAGGGAGCCATCGACGCCGCTGGCACGATTGACCCCGGTTCCCAGTGGGAAGCGGGACAGGGATTCCGGGAAGGTAAAACGCCACTGAGCGACCCGATCGTTGCGCAAGGATATCAACCCCCGGATCGCGACGAGGCAAAAGCCGTGCGAGATGTGACCGACATTGACGATCTCCAGAATGCCGTGACCAACCTCTCGCACGTCAGCGGAAACCGGGCACGCTGCTCCAACGAATGCACCATGCAGCCGGGCTTCTATGGAGGGAATCTGGAGCTGGATGTCCGCGGAACGCTAAATCTCGAACCTGGTGTTTACTACTTCGGGGACAACTTTTTTCTGACCCAACAGACCAACAGTTCCCTGGTAACCGGTGAAGATGTCATGATCTACATCGACGATAACGCTCGCTGGCGACCGCACAATGGTCGAGTGACGGTAGAGGCCCCGGAGGAGAGCCCATATGATGGCGGCCTCGACGGCATGGCGATCTGGATCGCGAACGGTTCCACCTTTAATATGCAGGCCAACAATTCCGGCGCATTCTCCGGCGTGTTCTACGCTCCGGAATCAGACGTCACGCTACAAGGTGGCCCTGGAGCGACCGGTGTTCAGGTGATTGTCGGCACGCTCAACCTGGCCGGAAACGGAACCTTCGATATCCTCTACGAGCAGTATGTCGAGTTCGAGATTGACGGAATCTTCCTGGTTCGGTAACCAAAGCATTCCTCCGTGAACAGCAATGCCCGGCGCTATCGCGCCGGGCATTCTGGTAGGAATTCCACTCTTTCGTGTTCGTCTACCCCGTCGGTGCGCCATCATCCTGCGGGGAAAGCCCACTGATGAACTCATCGATCGGAATCGCCGGCATCGTCAGGAACTTGACCGTTCCGCGCGAACCGAGCGTTACCGAAACCTTGGCAATCGTTTCGTTGTCCGGTGCCTCGACGATGTTCACGAAGTCGTACGGGCCGAGTGTCGCCCATTGCTCAACCACCCGGGCACCCAGCGCGGCAATCTCTTCGTTCACCTGCTTTATCCGGTCCGGGCGCGTCTGGATCGTTTCAAGCCCTTCATCGGTCAGATTGCTCAGCAGAATGTATGTCGGCATACAGGTTCTCCTTTCAGGAGCTGCATCGATGGTAGATGTTGTTTGAACCCGTGCTGTGTACCTAGCGTCCCGGTCGGACGTACATCATGACCTGCCCGCCGCCATATGGCAAGCGCACATCTTCCAGCCAGGGATCGCGTTCGATCATTGCGAGAAAGTCTGCTACCTCGTCTGCATGCGAGTCGACATTGTCTGCCACGATTATCGCCCCTGGTCGCACCCGCTTCAGGGCATGTGTCAGATAGTGCTGGTAGGACTCCTTGTCGGCATCGATGAAGACGAAGTCGAATCGTTTATCCAGATCCTGGATCGTCGTTCTGGCGTCACCTTCGATGATGTCAACTCGTTCCTTAAGGCCGGCGCGTTCCAGATTCTCGGTCGCCATCCTGACCTTGTTCGGATCCTGTTCGAGCGTGGTCAGCCAGCCCCCGGATTTCTCCAGCGCGTCGACCATCCAGAGCGTGGAATAGCCGTTGGACGTGCCGATCTCCAGGACCCGTTTTGCGACGATGGCCTGCAGCATGAGATGGAAGAATCGCCCGGCGTCCGGAGAGACGTTCCACATCCCGCCGTGTTCCTGACCGTAAGCGTAGATTTCATCGAGCAGCGACATACGATCCGGCTCTACCACGGGTACCCCCTTCCTTGTTCCTGACTGTCTTCATTATCGGTGAAATTCTGGTTTTCGCAAGAGGCACACAAGCGGACAGTGGCGCGAGGAGCGGCACCCTGCCGATTTCGAATTCCCGTCTAGTCGAACGTTAGAATATGGGGAACAACGTCACCGGCAGATGCCTGGGACGCCGTCATGATGACGGGGAACGGATTCAGGAGAACAATCTGCTCGATCCGGGCCTCAGGCTCCGGGTTCTCGCGCTGCTCTTCCATACTGGCAAGATGCTGAGCGCGAAGCAGCAGAATGTAGAAGATCAGAGCCATCGCTCCGACGAACAGAAAAGCCATCAGGATCCAGCCGGAAAGATCACCACGGCGACGCACAGTTAGAACTCCGATCAACCAGCGGTCAGGCTCATTGACATCAGGCGTGATTCAACCACGCCTAGCCAAACCAGACCATCCGGTCGATGACCATCGCCAGGAAGATGAAGGCGAGATAGTACAGCGAAAAGAAGAACACGCGCCGGGCCGCCTGGTCAGACGGATTGACCGTCAATTGCCAGGCACGCAGGAGGAAGATCCCGCCGAGAACCAGCGCACAGGTCAGATAGAAGAGACCCATGAACTGCAGCGCGAACGGGAACAGACTCACGATCACGAGCATGACCGTGTAGAGCAGAATATGGCGCCGGGTTTCCGCATCGCCATAGATCTCCGGGAACATCGGCACCCGGGCGCTCTCGTAATCACCCCGTTTGAACAGAGCCAGTGCCCAGAAGTGCGGCGGAGTCCAGTAGAAGATTAGTGACATTGCCGCAACAACGAGCACGATCATCAGAATCCAACCACTCAGATCTCCACGGCGACGCACAGTAAGAACTCCG
>SLMJ01000387.1 GCA_007133615.1 Thermomicrobiaceae bacterium
CCGGGAACTCCGGTTCCTCAGACGGCGGCGAAAGTTCGTACTGCATGACCGTTGCGATATCCCGGGCAGTTTTGTCCAGCGCGTCCGAGAGTTCCTCAGTTCGTTGCTCTCCCCACGTTCTCAGGGATGATTCCTGCAGGGCCTCCCGCACCTCGTCGACGGTGACGGAACTGTTGAGCTTCATGGGTAGAACCTCCATTGCTCGTTCGGGTCGAATGCACGTGTTCGGGCATCGTAGCATGAGATCGAATGAGCGGATGCTTTGTCGCTATCCCAGCACCGGTTTTCAATGACGTTGGCTGGTAGACCGGCTACCTCCGTGTAGCCCTGCCCAGCGAACCCTCTAATGAGTCAGGGGCAGGGCGGAGCTGCCCGTTCTACCGGCATTCAATCATTCTGAGAACTGGTCCAGGCAGATCTGGCCGTCACCTTCCGGACTTGACCGCAAGAATGTTCCAGTAATAGCAGTAACTTTCAAGACGCGGCCGCCCCGCTTCACTGACACTTCGAACATGATGAATCAAACACAAAATGAACCAACTGACGGTCTGAACACGCTCCGCGATGCGTTCAGCCAGCTGACGCCAGTCCGAGAGGACTACCCGCTTTTGCCGATCGAGCACGGATTCAACTGGGACGAGTGCACTGAAGGTTTGCAGATTCCACAGCTGTATCTGGTCGTATTCCGGTCGATACGGCGCGTTGATGCCGATGTGGAGCGTCTTCGCTGGTTCGATGACCGAGCCTTCGACGATGCCAGTCAGGCACCCGGTTTCCTGTTCTACTTCAAAGGACAGGCGACGCCAGGTCGGGCCTGCCTCTCCTTCTGCCTCTGGAAAACCCGGCAACTCGCTCGCTCGGCAAGCGATCGACCGGCCCATGCCGAAGCCGCCAGTCTTGTGGCGGAGATGTACGAGACGTACGACCTCGAGCGACACCGACTCTACGCCCGGGATGCTAGGCTTGTCTTCGAACGCCTACCAGGGTGACATCGGCGGGCAAGGACGGTATCAGATATGGATCGAGGACCCCGTAATCCTGACATTCCGGAACGCCAGGCTGTCGTCGGTTCGTCTGGTGCCGGATCAGGGTTCGCTGGCATGAACAGGAACGAGACACAACTGCTTGCTCAGCAGGTCAAAGACTGGGGCGGGGTGTCCGTCGCGCGGTACCGGTTTCCTCCCGGGGAGCGAAAGGTTCCTGCGTTACCGGGCCATATCCTGCGCCTGCATGTGAGCGATCCCCACTTTCTGGTTCAGCGACTGGATGGGAGAACGCAGGAGCAGACGGAGACCCGGGAGTTGATTACCATCATCCCGGCGGAGTTACCGTTCGAACAGATCTTCGAGACCGAGTCGGAAGACTATAACGTCATGCTCCCGAATCAGTTCGTTCGTCGGGCTGCCGAGGAGTCGAACCTTGATCCGGACCTGATCGAGATCCGTGATTGCTTCTGCCAGGACGATCCGTATGTCCGACAGCTCGGCATGGCCCTGGGAGCGGAGCTGCAATCGGACAGCCTCGGTGAACAGCTTTACGCAGAGGCACTCGGGTACGCGCTCGCCGTTCACCTTGTGCGCAAGTACTCGGCGTTTACGCCAGGCAAACAGTACCGGTATGACGACCGACTGAGTGGCCGGGTCCTCTCCACGCCCGTGCTGAACCGCGTCCTGGAGTACGTTGAGGCCAACTTGGCGACCCGACTAACGCTACGGGATATCGCCGTCGCCGCTAATCTCAGCCCGTTCCACTTCTCACGACTGTTCCGGGCGAGCATCGGACTATCACCGCACCAGTACGTGCTTCAGCGCCGAACTGACCGCGCACGGGAGCTCCTGCTCGAGACGAGCCTCGCGATCTCCGAGATTGCCTGGCAGACCGGGTTTGCGGACCAGAGTCACCTGGGTCGCCACATCCGGCGCCGCTACGGAGAAACCCCACGACGAATTCGCGAAAACGCCTGAATCGGCGGGCTGATGCGAGCAGCCATTTTCAGCTGGATATCCCGATCTGTTCCGGAACTCCGGTCAGGTCAGGGAGCTCGTCCCATGGACGAAAGACCGGATCTCCTCGCAGGCCTCGCCGGTTGATCCAGATCTTATTCAGGCCGATCTCGTGGGCGGGTCGGATGTCGTAATCAAACCCCTGCGCGATGTGCACGACCTCATTCCAGGAGACATCGAGCTCACGCAGCATGTACCTGAACGCGAAGAGAGACGGCTTGTATGCGCCGATCTGTTCTGCGGTGAAGACGCGGTCGATCGGCACGCCGAGCTTGTCAAGATTGCCCTGAAACAGGTCGTTTTCGGTGTTGGATATGATGGCGAGCTTGCAGTGCTGGCGCAGGCGTTCAAGCACCGGCGGGACGTCTGGAAACGGCCCGTACGTCGGAACTGCGGCAATCAGCGCGTCACCATCTCCGTCACGGAGCACGATGTTGAACTCCGTCGCGATACGCTTCAGGCTCCGTCGCAGTACATCCCGGTATGGCTTGTACGTCCCGAACGTTTCCTCGAACCTGATGCGCTGATAGCGTTTTAGGAATGCATCGACATCGATCCCGTCCAGACGAGATTCGAGAACATCGACCGTTGTCTGATCGAGCGCGAAATCGACGAGCGTTCCGTAGGCGTCGAAGGTTAACCATTTCGGGGTTGTCATCAGATCAGCGCCCACCTCCAGATAGATCGCTAACGAGCTTGCTTCGGAACGTTTGCCGGTAACCTGACCTCGCGAAACAGGAGCGCAAGAACGGGGAGTTGCGCCAGGCCGTAGATGACATGCGCAAGATAGTGCGTAAGCGTCTGCTCCGGTTCGAACGGAAGGAATCCAAACGGAAGAACCGTAATGATCGCGCCACCGACGAGGTTCAGTAGCGCCAGTGCAATGAGAAACCAGGCGGCGCCAATCCGCGCTCCCGGGATTCTCCACCAGACGACGAAACCGACAACCCATAGCAGCGTCATCGGTAATTCACCGTTGCGGCTTGCCAGTACGGGAGCGAGACCGAACTCGATGATATTGTGTGCGAGTGAACCCAGGATGGCAACGACGATCGCCGAGCCGACGAGGATTGTGGTTCGAGAGCCTGATCGATTCACGAGCGTACCCTTTCGGGGTTGGCGAAGTCGCCATTCGTATCACCAGCGGAGAACGTGACCGTGTGGTGGCACGAGTCACATGTTTGTGCACCATGCGTGCCCCGACGAGACGCACAAGCATCGATGAGCATTGAGAATACGGAA
>SLMJ01000127.1 GCA_007133615.1 Thermomicrobiaceae bacterium
CCGATCATCGTGTCCTGCGACTCGCTGCGGAACGCCCGGGCATTCTGGTCGGCGAGCTCGGACATCGCCCGCAGTCCCAGTGGTGGCGGAGCATCCCGACCAGAACGTGCCAGTTCGAATGCCTCCAGGTAGCCCTCGGTGACATCAACGATATGGCCAACAATATCCCGGACCTGCCAGTGACCGGAAGCGGTCGAAGCTTCCCAGTTCTCCGGTTTGCTGGTGTGCTGGAAGAACTCGTCTGCTTCTTCCTTGATCGTCTGCAGCAACGGGTCTCGATTGCCAAAGTCCATCACATTCCAGTCTGCTGAACGGGATGTATCGACCACAGAAACCTCCCTCGATTCGAGACTAGCTGAGTGACCAATGCGAATGTAACTATGATGACAATAGCAAGTACTGTGCCGAAACACTAGGCGGTGGATATGGGATTGCGTCCACGGTCCGTTTCACAACGGTGTGGTTCCTGCGGTTAAATAATTCAGAGATACTTGTGTGCATGATTCTGAAAGCGTCGGACTCGCGATGATGAACAGCAAGGGATTCCGGATGCGCCGGGATCACGAGGTAAAACAGGAACTCGGAATCACAACTGAAGAGGATCGAAAGCAGCAGAATCCGGAGCGCCCACTCGGGCGACAACGACAGCCCAACGTTCCAGACGCACCGGGACTATCACTGCTCAGTCGGATGTGGCGCCGGATTACGCGCTAACGCTGGTCGAGCCGGGTCATTTCAGTTGAAGAACCAGATAGCATCGATCCCACGTTCGAAAGGCCAGGAAATGACCGATCGCGCGCCGTCAACAACGACCACTACGGGTCAGCACTCTCGTGAACAGATCCGGCAGGAACTTGAAGAGACGAGAAACCTTTTCCTTGGGCTTGCCAGCCAGACGACCCATGAAAACTGGAACAACCAGAGTGGCAACCCGGCCTGGACGGTCGGTCAGGTTATGGGTCACGTGATCATGATCTTCAGCGCGATTCCGTGGAAAATGGAGCGCCTCCGAAAGGGTAAGGGAGCTCCCGGACTGCCGAAGTTCCTGTTCGATCCATTGAATGCGATGTCCACCCGGCGTGCGACTCGCAAGTACACGCCGGATAACGTGCGCAGTTTCTACGATGACGCTCACCAAAAGGCACTGGAAACGCTGGACGGCATCCAGGAACATGAGTGGGAGCTTTCGGCGAAGTTTTTCGGGGTCCACCAGGACACGGCCGAGCTCTTTCACTACCACACGAAGCACGTTCGCGAGCACGAGCCGGACATACGGGCTGGCATCTGAGACCCTGGTCGGAAATCCCGTCCGGGTCAGATCCGCAGACTTCCGCGGCTCGCGGTACACTCGAATCCACGCGTTCGTTCTCACCAACTCATTCTTACTGGAAGCGCACAATCACATTGACCATCTCGAATCGCTCTCATGAACAGGCGGTGAGCCCGCGCAGAACGGGTCGAATACCGCTTGGGCTGCGGAGTGTTGGCCTGAAGTCGCTCTGGGACCAACGCCAGAGTCTGCTCTGGTGGTCTGGCGGCACCGCACTGATGGCCGCGATCATCATTATGCTCTTTCCTTCGATCGGTGCCGCAGACGAGCTGGAGGCGTTGTTCGAGCAGATGCCTCCGGTGGTTCAGGCGATGATCGGTGAAGAATTCGACCTCTCGACAGCGGCCGGGTACCTGGATATCCGCATGTTCGCTTCGATCGGCCCGATCATTTTTCTCGTTTATGCGATCGGTCGTGGAAATGCCGCGATCGCCGGGGAGGAAAGCCGCGGAACGATGGATCTGCTGCTGTCGAATCCAGTTCATCGCTGGCGAATCGTGGTCGAAAGCGGACTTGCCATAATCGCCGGGCTCACGCTTATTGGTCTGGCACTCTGGATCGGGCTGATTATCGGCGGAGCGATCCTGAATGTTGAGTTCGACATCATTCGAGCCGGGCAGGCGTCGTTGATGAGTGCCCTGCTCGGAGCGGTTTTCGGTGCGTTGACGCTGTTGATTGGCGCGCTCACCGGCAACTCTGGCCGGTCGATTGGGATCACTGCCGCGGTCGCGATTGCCACCTTCTTCCTTCACTCGCTGGCGCCGCTGATCGACTGGTTGGAGCCGTACCGCATTCTGTCCCCGTTCTATTACTCCACCGGCCACTCCGTTATGTTGAACGGCTTCAATGCTGAATATGCTGTGGTGATGAGTGCGATCGCAGTCGGTGTGACGGTCCTGGCTGTACTCGCGTTTCAACGCCGTGATGTGCAGGTCTAACGAAATGAAAGCTGCCAATGCCTGATGCCGTAATCGAAACGCACGATCTGACGAAGAGCTACGGCCCGGACCGGGGCATCATGAACGTCAGCCTGTCGGTCAACGAGTCTGAGATCTTTGGATTCCTCGGGCCGAATGGCGCCGGGAAGACGACGGCGATCCGGGTGCTGCTGGATCTGATTCGCCCGACCAGCGGCCGCGCTGAAGTGTTCGGCCTGGATACCGTGCAACACAGCGTTGAAATTCGGGAGCGAACAGGATACCTGCCGGGCGAGATGAGCCTCTACGAGAACATGACCGGGATGGAGTTGCTCCAGTTCTTCGCCGCGTTACGTCCGCAGGTTGACTGGAGTCTGGTCGATCAGATGGCGGTGCGGCTAAGCTGCGATCTTTCGCGTCGAATCGGTGCGCTTTCACAGGGCAACAAGCGCAAGGTCGGGCTGATTCAGGCCTTCATGCACCGGCCGGAACTTCTGATCCTTGACGAGCCAACCGCCGGGCTGGATCCGCTCATTCAGCACGAGTTCCTCAACCTGATCAGTGAAGCAAGCCAGGCGGGGCAGACCGTGTTTCTTTCATCTCACAATCTTCCGGAAGTGGAACGAATCTGCCACCGCGTGGGAATGATCCGCGGCGGGCATTTGATTGCAGTAGAGGAGATCGAAACGCTGAAGCGCAGAGCGGTTCGGAAACTCGAGATCCGTTTTGCTAATCCGGTTCCTCTCGAATCGTTCGAATCGCTGGACGGCGTCCGGGATCTGACGATTGACGGCTCAGTGCTCCATTGCACGCTCACGGGGTCCATCGATCCAATCGTCAAGGCAGCAGCAGCCTACGAGGTCATCGATTTCATCAGCCAGCAGCCGAATCTGGAAGAGATCTTCATGGCGCTCTACAGCGAGGATCCGGC
>SLMJ01000025.1 GCA_007133615.1 Thermomicrobiaceae bacterium
CTGCTGCAGGAATCTTCGACGGCTGAAGCGAACCACGCTCATCCCCCGTTCTGGTCAGATCGCTCGTCCTGTACCTGCATGACGTGTCGGACGATCGCTTCAGCTTGCTCTTCGGATACGGCTCCCGGAACGAGCGGTCTGAGATGGAATCGCATGCCTTCTCGCTCCCAACTCGCACCGTTGAGGTAACCCTGATAGGGGCCTGGGCCAACGAGGACCTGCGTGTCATCGATGTACTCGGTCCAGTGTCGGTTGGAGTACACCTCACACTGTGAATCCAGCGACGTTTGAACCAGCAGAAAATCGCGACCCTCTTCATCCTCGTAACGCAGTTCCAGCCGCTCATGCCCTTCTCCCTCGGCGTGATAGAGGGTGAACCCGCCCGGAAGCTCGATCGGCGTGACGAACGGGCTCAGTTCCTGCTCGCGCAATGGTGTGCCAGGCGGTTCTTCGCCTTCGGGGAGCGACCGGGCCATTCCTGGCACCATATCTCTCACAGCCCCGGCGATCCCGGGGTCGGCCTGGGATGCGGTCGGCCAGACCAGAATCAGCAGCGCGACGACCAACGCACCCGGTAGCAGCACGCGAGGCCAGAGGGAGTCGAAGTTGAGCCAGCCCGCCGAACGCGGCTCGCTGTCCTGCCGCTGGATCTCTCTGATGATCCGATCGCGCGAGGCCGGGTCGTCTCTGGTTGCGGCCGCCGGGGCCAGAAGCTGCGTCGTTTTGTCCAGGAGGTCCAACTGCTCCCGGCAGATCTCGCAGTGCCGGACATGCACCTCGATGTACTCGCCGCGCGCCCCACGCAGCCGATCTTCCCGGTAGTCAAACAGATCCTCGATGGTCACACCGCACGCGAGTTTCATTCGGCCGATCTCCGATCGAGTTCGAGGTAGACATCGCGAAACTGCTGGCTGGCCCGGACGATTCGTTTCTGGGCAGCCGAGTTGGAGATATCCAGTATTTGTGCAACTTCCCGGCTTGGAAATCCGCAGATGGCGTTCAAAATCAGCGCCTCACGTAAACCCGGAGCCAGTTCGTTCAACGCCTGCTGAACCTGACGCTGTTCCGGGTAGGCGAGGGACGGGTCAGGCTGGATCTGGCTCCCCGGCAATCGCTCCGTCGCGTCGAACAACCAGTCGAACGAGAAGAACCGGATGCGTTGCTGCCGGCGCAGATGGGATCGCCACCGGTTTCGGGCAATTTGATGCAGCCAGGCGGAGAAGGAGTGATCGTCGCGCAGTTGATCAAGCTTCTCGTAGGCGGATACGAACGTATCCTGGGCGATGTCGGCTGCGGTCTCCGGGTCTCCCGTCAAACCGGTGAGAAACCGCACCAGTGCCGGATGATGGACGTCGACCAGCTCCGCGAATGCCGCCTCAGAGCCCTCGCGCGCTTTGTCTACGAGCTGCGCTGTGCGGTCTAGTTCGTCGTTCATTGAATCGAGCACGCGATCCTCCGCGAGTGCGGTCGGCCACTTACTTCCCAAGACGCACGAGCGTCACGGATTGGGACATTCTCTAACGATGTCTGATTTTTTCAGGGTAACGCGTCTTTCTGATTAACGGGACGCCTCCCCGAAACGAGGTAGGTAAGGGAGACTGCCTGACGATGAGCCGGAAGACACGAGCCTGGTTGACCGGGTTTGCATATGCGGCGGTTGCAGGAACGATCTTTCTTGGCTGTCTGATGGCGTCCTGGTGATTTGAATACGGCGAGTTCCTGCCGGCGCTGACAGAGTAGGGACCCGACGGATTGGCCAGCCCGGCCATAACGCTGGGCTGGCGCTCAGATGATTGTCACGATTGAGATAGCAAGAGTAACCCCGAGGAAGTGTCGTGAGTGAGACTAGGAAACGATTTCTAGCATATGCCCTGGGCGCCGTTGCCTTTGGTCTGGTGAACTGGCTTTTCCGGGACCGCCTCGGCATGTTGATTGATCGGTTTTTCGATCATCGCGTAGTTTCACGAGCGGTTGAAGACCCACTTCTGCAGAACCTGATTCTGGGAATTCCGCTGTTCCTCATCTGGCTTCTGGTTGCCTTGGTCGTCATCTGGATCGAGATTTCTCATACTCGACGACCTTTGATGGCGGCACTGGCCGTAACCGCGTTCTGGTTGCTCGCAAACCTTGTCTATTACGCAATATGGGCCGGTGAGATTATGCTCGGCCGCGGACTGCTCGGGCCAGAGGTTCCGTTCGCCACAGATCCGGGATGGTCCACGTTCTGGCAGAGTATCGGGGATGTCGACATGATTATCGGCAGCGATCTCCGGCTCTACGGCGCGATTGCGTTGATCGGCGGCCCGATCATCGGTGGCATTGGTGGCTATCTGCTGTTGAAGCTGATGGAATGGTGGCGGTCGCCCCGCTGGAGTGATCGATCCTTCCTTCCGTCGCTCCGGCGTGGCCGCGATAACGGAACGGTTCGGAGATAGGCGTTGCGGGAGGGCGTCGGCTTGGTCAGAAGAGTACCTGGCGACCGGCGCGCCTCAACAAGAAGTTTCGCTCCAAGTGTTCTCATGCTTGAGCCAAGTCGACCTCACTGTTCTTCAGGCTGACGACTTTCGGCGTGAAGCGTTTCACATATGCCTTGGAGGCCAAACTTAGCCATGACGCGCATTGAGCTTACTGCGACAACTTTCGCCGCCGTTGGAGGACTAGCGGTAACGATTGTGAGGTATCATCTCAGTCCGGCACCGATACAGTCACTGCTGTTTAGTCACTTTGCATTCTTGGTGGTTGTCCTAACGCCAGTACTTTGGGTGCTCGTTGCCCAATTCCTGGCAACACGTGAGTTCCAGTCTCTTACCTATTGGGCCAGCGGCGGCGCTTTGTGTGGGATCGGACTTGCCACATTCTCTCCACTGGGATTGGTGCTGATACCAGGCGCAATAGGATTGCTCGCAGTCGGAAAAAGCCGTTCTAAATTATCAGCCCCTATGCCACGTTCGTCTCGTTTATTGATTGCATTGGTGTTCCTGGGCTTCAGCTCGATGGCAGTTCTTTTGTACGCTGGAGGTACGGAGGCATGTTGGCGAGAGCTCCTGGTTGACGGCGAACAAGTCTTCGAGAGAGTCCCATACCAGACACGGCTATCTGTCGCGCCCGGCGAGACTGCTATGTACTGTTCCGAACGTGCACCAACTGTGGTTGAGTCGGCCTCTGCTGTCGGC
>SLMJ01000100.1 GCA_007133615.1 Thermomicrobiaceae bacterium
GTAAGCCGGACAAAGAATGTGCTTTCTCGGGAGATCCATCGTCAGACCCAGACCCGGCCACTCATTCTGCCCGTGATCAGCGAGCTTTAGACTCATCCCTGGCTATCACCCCTCTCCCGATCTCGGGAGAGGGGCCGAGGGGTGAGGACGAACTTCCTACCGGAACATCCCCGTCAACACAGCCAGTGTGATCACCACAGCAACGATGATCGCTCCGATCACCGTCCCGCGTGTTGCGCCAAGGCGCTTCTTCAACGGAAACATGAGCCCCAGTGCCGGAATTGTCAGCAAGCCGAACAGGATGTGGTGCCACGGTGCGGCGGTCGGGTTCCTGATCAACAGGATGATGCCGAGCACTACCTGAATCGAAAGTAGGCCATGCGCGATCCCGGAGACCCAGGCCGGCAGGCCGCCACGATTTGCCAGAACTGCGGCGAAAATCGCCACTGCGATATAGATGAGTACGAGGAATTCTCCGAGACTTCCGTGTGCCGTAAGCATGCAGTTCGTATTCCCTTCCCGGCGGAATCCCGCCGATGCAACCTGCATTCAATTACAGCACAGACACGGCTCAAAATGTGCCGGGATTCTCCCGGGCTCAGGACCCGGGGTTGATGCGCCGGTGTCGTATCCGGAGAGGCTGTTCGCGAATCGGCATCCCGGCCAGGAACCATCCAGCGACCGTCAGCAACGTCAACGAAGCGAATACGGCCGGAACCGGCCAGGTGATCACTCGTCGGGGATGCCAGAGTGGAGCACCGCCGGTTGCGAGGTCTCGCAACAGGTGGGAGCCGATGCCGAGCAGGACCGCCAGCCAGAGTCGCTTGCCCGGCGCCATTCGCTCGACTGCCCACGCCAGCGCGAGCATAGCCCCCAGCGAATGCGTGGGCGGTCGACTCGGCATGGTCATCCAGCTATTGACTTCAAGCGATCGGGCGGCCAGAACATGGTCCAGATCCAGGGTCACCGCGCTCCCGATCGCAACCAGTCCGAACTCGCGCTGATGTCTGGTATTCGGCAGAACTGGCAACGTCACAACGCATGCAGTGCCGAAATGACAGACCAGATCGAGCATGCCGTGCCCGGTGGTCCCCCGTGGTTGGCGTTTCCAACCCCGGTGAGCGATTGTCGTCGCGATCAGTGCAACGCTTGCGACGAACAGAGATCGAAGATGAACGAGCTGTCTGGTTGAATTCACGAAATGCTGTCCTCGATTATCGCAGTGGCTGCCCGCGTATTGCGTCATTTTAATCTAATCCGGCGGACAAGGTGCACCCCGAGTGTCCCGATCATTCCGTGCACTCGCAGCACGGTGATCGATGGCGTGGTAAAACCTGTGTCGAGCATGTAGCCGGTCCCGGCCGCTACATGCTGATTTGCTGCATTGGAGATCAGGGAGAGCGCACGGATGGGCCTGGAACTCGTAATTATGGGACTGCCGCAGAGTGGAAAGACGACGGTCTTCAACGCTCTGACGCAGGCGACCGCCGAAACGGGCGGCTATTCGACCGGCGATGATGAGCCGAACCTGGCAACAGTCAAGGTTCCCGATGAACGCCTGAACATTCTCACGAGAATGTTCAAGCCGAAACGAACCGTTCCAGCCGAGGTGCAGTACTATGATGTGGCCGGTCTGACAAAGGGCGTCTCCCAGCAGGGGATGAGTGGCCGCCTGCTCGGCTATCTGAGCCAGGCAGCCGCCCTCGTGCACGTCATTCGCGTGTTCGAGGACGACTCCGTGGCGCATCCCGAAGAGTCGGTCGATCCGTTGCGCGATATCGATACGCTTCGAACCGAAATGGTCTTTTCGGATCTCGGACTGATCGAGCGGCGGCTTCCACGCATCAAGGAGCAGATCAACAAACTCCGGGGAACGGAACGCGAGAATACTGAACGGGAAGGCGAGATCCTGGAGCAGCTTCAGGAGACACTGGAAGCTGGCGGGATGGTCCGGGATGTTGAAATCTCACCGGAAGATCAACGACTGATTCGTGGTTTCGGCTTCCTCACCGAGAAACCGATGCTGATCCTCCTGAACGTCGATGAGAACCAGCTCGGCGCAAGGACGAACGAGCTACTCGAACAGGCGAGGGAACAATACGGCCGCGAAGGCGTCTCGATCGATGCACTGGCCGGGAAGATTGAAGCCGAAATTGCGCAGCTCGATTCCGAAGACGCCGCAATGTTCCTCTCCGATATCGGCATCGAACAGGTGAGCCGGGAGCGAGTGATCCGGCTATCATATGATCTGCTGGGACTGATGTCGTTCTTCACCGTTGGCGAGGACGAATGTCGTGCCTGGACGATCAAACGCGGAACTCCGGCTGTGGAAGCAGCCGGTGAGATTCACTCCGACATTGAACGAGGCTTCATCCGCGCGGAGATTGTCGGGTATGATGACCTGATCGGTTCAGGGGGATGGTCGGAAGCCCGCAAGGCCGGCCTCCTGCGTCGCGAGGGCAAGACCTACGTGATGCAGGACGGAGACGTCGTGCACTTCCTCTTCAACGTCTAACCACCGTTTGTCGGGAGTCGAAACGGGGGCCGAGTGGGAGTCGACAGCGTTGATCTGACAGCGCGTACCAGCGGTCTGCTGCCGTTCTGGCTTCTGCTTGTTTTGCTGGGAATCTGGATTGCTTCTCTCGCGTTTGCGAGGAGGCGGCACGAACGCGATCCAGTGCTGGTGCATCAGTGCCTGGCGATTGGTTCGCTGGTCGTTGCAAATGTCCTCTTCTTCTGGCGACCGCTGTTCACCGCTGCGCACCTGCCGAAGGGTGGGGGCGATCTCAATTCGTTCTTCTTCACTCTGCACGCCTACTCCGCCGACCGGATCACCGGTGGTGAGATTCCACTCTGGAACCCCTACCTGCATGGCGGAATGCCGCATCTCGGGAACTTCCAGGCGGCGGTGCTGTATCCGCCGAACCTGATCGCGTATTTCCTTTCCCAACCGTTCAGCTACAGCGCACTGGAGTGGCTGGCGATTCTGCACTACCTGATCGCCTCACTCGGGGTGTACCTCCTGCTGCGATCGATTGGAGCCGGGCGGATTGGTGCGGTCGCTGGAGGAATCCTCTTCGCATACGGTGGGTTCTTCGTCGCCCATCTGGGCCACTTCTCGATGATTTCCGCTGCGGCATGGCTTCCATGGATCTTCTGGGCAATACA
>SLMJ01000262.1 GCA_007133615.1 Thermomicrobiaceae bacterium
CATCATGGGGAACACGCGTAACGTGGTTGACCCGCAGGGCTGGATTCAGGGTAAGAACTAGCGAGACGTATCCGGCAACCGATCAACGCAAGCAACATCTTTGAGGTCCCGGGTGGACGGAACACGACTTCCGTCCCCCGGGATCCACTTGTGTCGGCCCCGGTGCCGGGTCAGGAGGCAAGTATGAGCAGCACCAGGTTGGCAACCGAGTGGGCGGCGATGACAGCCAGCAGCGACCCCGTAACATACCTGACGTATCCGAAATACAACGATACGCCGAAGATGAACCAGACATTGAGAATCGAGCCATGGCCAGTGTGCATCACGGCGAACAGGACGCTCACCAGAACGATCCCACCGGTGGTCCCCAGTGCAGCCATCGCGGCAGTCTGCAGCACGCCACGAAAGACGACTTCTTCAACGACGCCGGTACCCAGAATCAGGATGCTTCCAAACAGAACGAGTTGCCCTGTTGTAGATGCTTCCACAGTTATCACCTGACCGATAAGACTGAACTCGGCCATGCCGATCACGACGCCGGTTGAAATCACAATGATCGTCAGCAACCAGCCCGCGCCGGTCGGCAGTTGCAGGCCGATCTGCCGTCGAGAGAACCCCAGCACCCGGACGGCGGTAATCGCCGCCGCCAGTGGAGGAAGCCCCGCCAGGACGTACCACCATTCGAGGCTGACTGCTCCAAGCGGGAGTCCGAGAGACACAATCCGAATCAGCGGTACCAGTGAGATCGAGAGCCAGAGCGCCATGGCCTTCGGGCGCGGTTCGATCGCTCCGTGAAAGATAGATGCCGTGAACACCAGCAGATGAATTGACAGCCCGAGCAATGGGCTCGCATACGTTGTCAGTACCTCAGCACAACCGATTGCAATAGCGTACAGGATTGCGAGTTGAACGACTGAAATCGATCTCAACGCCTCCATAGTGCCGACTCTCGTCCCGACGTAGGTAACACGTTGGGCCGGCAGTGATTCCTTCTCAATTGGTTCTTGTACGGACAACGGGCGCATGCTTGCCAGTCCATTTCAAGTGGCGATCTGAGGCGTTTCGCGGGGTTCCAGCTCCCGGCGATATCGAGTCTATCGAGAGCCAGCATGTGGATTGTGTCAACGCGATTCGCGACGAATGACGATCCGTTCAGAATGGGCAAATGCCTCTAGTATCTGGTTTCTGTCTGCTCCTATACTGTTAAGTACGGAACACCGTTAGTACGGCGGCAAATGTCTGGATGGTCCGGACACGGGCACCCGAGAAATGAGAGCCGTCAGATGTCCTCCTCAGTTACCGATACGACCGTGAGCACGATAAGTGGAATCCAACTCGCCGGCGCGTTCGGTTTGTTGCTTGTGCTGGCGATGATTGCGTTCTTCGTCTTGAAGGAGATTGTAGATACCAGTTCTGGTGTGCAATCGCAGAACTGGAGTGGAGCACTGCGGATCGCCACCGTTCCGTTCGTGCTCGCGTTTGCGATCATCCTGGTGATCAACGTGGCGTTCTCGCCTCACTGATACAGGCGGAAAGTCTTCCACGATTCGCAGCAGTTGACTGTCACCTGAACGAGCATTGAACCCCGGCGGGTAGATCGCAATCATACCGCCGGGGTTATACGTCTCCACTGAGTTCCGGTCACTAGATCGGAAGAGGGTTGTCGGGACTGGTGTCCCTGGCACTGGAAGATTCAGCTTGCGGTCTGAACACGTACCCCAGGCCCCGGGCAGTGCGAATATACGTCGGACTGGCCGGATCTGGTTCGATCTTGTTCCGAAGCCGCCGGATGTATACGTCAACGCGGTTCGAATCACCAACGTAATCGTATCCCCAGATTCGCTCAATGAGTGATTCGCGACTCATAACAATGCCGCTGTTCCTCATCAGGCATTCTATGAGACGCATCTCAGTCGGGGCGAGTTCAACCTGGTCAACCGCAGAACTGGAGTAGGTGAAGGTGCTGACCGAAAGTTCCGAGTCGCCGACTCGCACTAACGATCCGAGCGCTTGCTGATCGGTACTACGATACCGGCGGATGAGTGACTCAACGCGCGCAATCAACTCTGACGGTTCATACGGTTTGACAATATAGTCATCGGCACCAACATGAAACCCGTTTACCTTGCTCGATACATCATTCTTCCCGGTAACGAATACAACGGGTCCGGTGTACCGGCGCGCTCGAAGTTCAGAACAGACTTCGAAACCGTTTGCTCCCGGAAGATTCACATCCAGTAGCACGAGGTCAGTCTCGCGACCCACGATCTCGTGATAAGCCTGGTTTGCAGAAGCGGCCGATGAAACATCATATCCTTCTTCCGAAAGGACGTACGAAAGGATCTTGGCCGCGAACTTCTCGTCTTCAACCACCACGATTCGTTTAGACATAGATGCACCCCGTTCCGAATTAAGTGACGAGTACCCGTGGACACACCAGCCAGCGTGACCTGTCCATCCGTCGTGTTCGGAACCCGTGGGCCGCCCCAACCAGCTTACCGACCCCTGGTCCCCATACCCGGTGTGTATGGCGCGGTGTCCAGTATAACTTCTAGCTGCTCAGATGTAAACAACGTAAGCAGGTCAAGTTGTACCAAAGCCATGATTGCCTCTTACGCCGCAAGTACATCATGTCATGCCAGCGATTCAGCTTATGAGCATTGGAATCTTGAATATGCTCGCCTGACCGGGTGGGGATCAGCTTCGTGCTCCTCGTTCGGAGGATGAATGACCACTTCGTCATTTCAGTTGTTCGCCAACCACATTCATACGTCACCACTCAGCGCTGTACTGTAAACGGGTCGAGTAATCCATCGTTACGCGCGCACTGCGCAATTGCCGTTAAGCGGTCTCCGGGCGTGATCCGGTGGATTGGGTGAACGGAGGAGCAAATGGAACGGCAGGATACAACATCAATGGTGTCGGTCGTAATTCCCGCCTTCAACGAGTCTGACCGTATCCGGGGATCGATCATCGAAGTTTGCGGTGTCCTGGAGGCGATCTGCGCCACACCAGACTGGGAAGTCATCGTGGCCGATGACGGGAGTACTGACGCCACAGCGACGATTGTCCGCGAGCTAATGACGCTCGAACCCAGGCTGTCGCTGCTTTCGTTACCGCACCGGGGAAAAGGGGCAACTGTTCGCTCGGGAATCCTGGCGGCGAATGGCGAGAAGATTCTGTTTTCAGATGCCGATCTCGCGACCCCAATGCGGGAGGCCGCTCGTCTCTTTGCCGAACTCGAAGCAGGCGCCGACGTCGCAATCGGCTCTCGTGCGGCTCCAGGAGCGCAACGCCTGGGCGAACCGTTCTACCGGGAAGCGATGGGAGCAGTCTTCCGTTCTCTTGTCCATCTTCTGCTCCTCAGTGATTTTTGCGACACGCAATGCGGGTTCAAAGCCTTCTCCCGACGTGCCGCGCATGACGTGTTTTCCCGACTCACTCTGCACACCGACGATTCGCCCGTGATCACACACGCTGCCGTAACGGCGTTCGACCTCGAGGTTCTGTACCTTGCCGTCCACCTGGGGTATCGGGTGAGAGAAGTACCGGTGGAATGGCATTACGGGGCGGGATCGAAAGTCAATCCGCTTCGCGACAGCCTCGCATTGCTTCGAGATGTCCTGGAGATCCGTTCACGAGTACGCCGCGGGGTGTACGACCTCGTCCCTGATCTGCCAATCACAGATCCAGCTTCTCCGCTACCGCTAAAGGATGATCCGCATGTCGCTGGATAGTAGTGCCGATCGAACGACCAGCTCCAGCGCCGGCAGGCTGACAATCAACGGAGTCACTGGCCGACTCGCTGCTTCGCTACGATCACTCGCCCAGAGAATGACAACCCTTCACGTTTTCATTGCCCTGTTCGTTGTCGCCTTCCTGTTCCGGGCGGTCTACTCGCTGATTGCTGCGACGGTGGACCCGATAATGGGCGGTGACCCGCTGATGGGTGACGCCGCGTCGTACGATCGCATTGCGCGAAGCCTGATGGCTGGAGGCGGATACGGAGAAGTCCCGGGCGAGCCGTCAGCGTTCTGGCCGCCGCTGTATCCGGCGTTTCTTGCTGGACTGTATTCGATCGCCGGATATGAACTCCTTACGGCGCGCCTGGTGAATTCAGCATTTGGAGCCCTGGTTCCGATCCTCGTTTACCTGATCGCGATCCGGCTGTTCGATCGCCGGGTGGCGCTTGTTGCCGCCGTCGGTTCGGTATTCTATCCACTGTTCATCGTCCTGGGCTCATGGGTGATCCCGGACGGCCCCTACATCGTTTTCGTGTGCCTGATCGTGCTGCTCATGCTGGAGATTCAGGAGCGGCCGCGTGCGTCGATGTATGTCGCACTTGGTGTGACGCTTGGACTGGCATATCTGCTGAAACCTGTGACCGCCTTCTTTCTGCCGTTCATGATCCCGTGGTTTCTACTGTCTCTGAGAAGTGTTCCAGTTCGGCACCGTTGGATAGCCGGAATCACGACGGCCCTCGTGCTGGCCGCGGTTCTAACACCCTGGACGGTCCGGAATCTGGTGGTGCTTGGTGATCCAATTGTTGGCTCGGCGAATGGTGGATATACGTTCTATGGGGCAAACAACCCGGACGCGTTCGGCGGGCATTACGAGCACTTTCCCGAGCGAATCCCGGAGATGTCTGAGGGCGAAGAACAGATGCATTTCTATCGGCTTGGAGTGGAGTGGATCCGGAATGACCCGGCAGCGTTTCTGTCCGTTCAGGTCCAGAAGTTTCAACGTCTTGCCTCTCCGCTGTCCATTTCCAGCAGTCCGCAGGATCTGACGGTTCCCGGGGAGCGGATCGTCCGATTCTCCTACACGATCTTCCTTCTGCTCGCGTTTTCCGGCCTGGTGATCGCATCCCGACACCTGCGCCGCAACGGTCTACTCCTCATTCCGTTGCTGGCTGTCCTTGCGAGTACTGCCGTCTTCTACGGGGACGCGCGCTATACCATGCCGGCAGTCCCGGTATTGCTGATCTGGGCGGCCGTTGCGCTTGTCCTGGTATGGGATCGATTAAGGCGCTCCAGAGAGTCTCATCTCGGTTCCTGATCTTCGTTCAACAGAAGGCCTTTGCTGATCGCTGATAATGATCACGCAAAGGTCTGTTTCTTGCGGTGAGTCAGGCTCTTCGGGCGACGAGCAGCCTGGCATTCAGGCTGGGCGCCAGAATGACTCTGAAACAACGCGAGGCGCGGAAGGCTTCAATCGCGTGTACTGGCTAGTGATCGCTGGTGCAGTTGACATCATTCGCAGAAGATGCACAATACGATAGTATTCGGTTCACTCGTCCAGGTTGCAGACCGGTGCAACCGACACAGTCGTACCGCGGATCCTGAATCCTGACCTGGAGCTTCACGGCACACCATCACGCTCTCCCGGGTTTCGGTACAGGACCATTCCGGTAATCGAGTCCGGAACCTGTCCAGGTTCTGGCATCGGGAAGGTCTCGCTGATGCCGCGACCAAGGAAGACACGGGAGCACGCCTCGACCCCGTTACGACGCGATCGCTCAGCTCAGGACACCGATCTCGAGCAGCTCGCGCAATTCATTTCACATGAGCTTCGGAACCCCATTAGTACCCTTCAAGCATTTCTTACGATTCTTCTCCGCGAACAGACCGGGCCGCTGAATGACGTACAGCGCGATTTCGTCTCTTCAATGCTATCCATCAGCCACCGACTCGAGCGGCTCAGTGACGACATCCGGGTGGCGTTTGCTGATGGTTCCGAGGTTTCCGTGCAACCGTCGATGGTGGATGTCCGGGCGGTGGTCGAGTCCTGCCAGCGCGAAGTGTCATCGATCGTGCATTCTGACGGTCTGAGCATCGAGCTAGACATCGATAACATGCGTGACTGGACGATGACCCAGGATCCCGTTCGTCTGGCGCAGATCGCGTCCAACCTGTTAGAGAATGCGGTCCGACATTCGCCGGATGAGGGCACAGTCAGGCTTGCGCTCCGTCAGAGTACGTCCAGATTGTTTCTGGTTGTGGAAAACGAGTCGTATCAGGATCTGTCAGAGAGTGATCTCGAGGCGTTGTTTGCCCCCTATGCTCGGGGCTCGTCTGCTTCCACTCGCCATCCGGGGGGATCAGGGCTTGGTCTCGCGGTGGTCACACATCTCGTCGCCGCACTTAGAGGACGGATTGTGATACGCGCGGGCAAAGGTCGTGTGTCGATTGGAATTGTTCTTCCCCGAAGCATACCCGGTGAATCTGGCGCGGGGGAGTGATTCCCAGATTGCGAGCAGCGCCCGATCACTGCCTACCTGAACTACGCGAGATCCGGGTAGCGAAAGTGAGCGGGCAATCTCGCGGATAGTCTCTGGTCGACCGTCAAGCACCACAACCTGACCAGAGTCCGTCCAATGCTCCGCGAATGTAAGATGGTTTATACGACCCCGCTTCGCGGTCACGATATGCAACTTTCCAGGTGTTCCCGACAGTTTCCGGATTCTCGCCAGATCTAGTGGTTGTGTCGGGACCTAACTGCTGAAAGTATGTGTCAAGGTTATGAATCGGAGTCACGAACCGATCAATATGAACCTGACGAGTTTCCCAGTAACTGAAGGCTGGCTAACCGTCTTGTTCCAGGGAGTCAACGTTGATTGTCAGATGTCGATGCACTTCGTCACGTCCCTGACTGTAGAGTTCGATTCTGAACGTGCCGTATGTGAGACCTTCCGGCATCTTCCAGCTAATAGCTTCTGCGTGGGTTGCGCCGGATTCGACCAATAGCGAACTTGATTCTGCGATCGGGCGGCGTTGGGCGGAATCTGCATCCGTCTCGACGACAAGGACGAAGTACGTCTGAACGTCGTCAGAGCCGTTGTGGATTCCGAGATTCACCGCAACGTCGCCGCGTGGTTCCACTGCGTACGGATAGTCTCTCGCTTCTCCTTCACTCCCGAGAATAAAGAACTCGGTATCGAGTTGTTCTGATCGACTGATACTCGACATGACAACGGCGACGAGGAGAAATGCCACCAGCAAGCTCACAGTGATGGGCACGATCCTGTTGCTCAGCGATCCACCGGATCTGAAATTAACCCCGAATGCTGCCGGAGTCATCTTGTCGGCCGCTTGCTCGACACTCCGATACAGACCGATCGCGATCCAGAAAATGGTCCAGACGGCGAGGGCCGGTAACGTCGATTCTGGCGATATTGCAATACCGGAGAACTCCAGCAACAGTGCGACCATCGGGATGATCGCGATGCTGATCCCGAATCCAATGCCGATACCGTACATCCCGGTTGCTTCTATTCGGCCGACGAAGAGCGCCCTCGCGGTCGCGTAACCAGGAAGCAGAAGCACGAGGGCGATCCCGAGCGGAATGCGGATGTATGCAAAGGGCACGTGCGGCAGCAGAGGCAGAATGATCGCCGAACCAACGATGATGGTCCAGATCGGCTCATGGAGAAACACGAGGCGCAGTCGTGTGAGCACCGATGGGCCGATCGGCTCAACGAGCGGGCTCTCGAAGCTCTGTTCGCTGGATCTCGTATGCGGGTCAGTCTGCATTGACCGATTTCCTGTCCTGGTGCTGGATTACCGTCGACTCGCATCGTGCCCTGGTCGCCGCAACTCGTTCGTAGTGCGCCATCGTCTGCTGCGCAGTGGCATCCCAGTTGAATGCTGATGCCCTGTTGATACCCGCATTCGTGAGAGCCTCATGAAGCGCTGGATCGCCCAGAACATGGCCTATCGCCGCGGACATTTCGCTGACGTCGTAGGGATCTACCAGAATTGCGGCGTTCCCGGCGACTTCGGGCATGGACGAGATGTTCGAGGTGATCACTGGGGTTCCGCAGGCCATTGCCTCCAGCACGGGAAGTCCGAATCCCTCATACAGTGACGGGAACAGAAACGCGGTCGCACCCCGATAGATGCCCGGGAGATCCTCGTCGGGAACGTAACCCGTGAACTTGACAACTCGCTGAAGTACCGGATCCTCCATCACGTGGTCGATAGCTTCCGCTTTCCACTGGCGCTTTCCGGCGATAACAAGCGCGTACTCCGGATGATCACGATATGCCAGCCGGAACGCCTGGAGCATGCGCGCAATGTTCTTTCGACCGTTGAGCGCTCCGACGTAGAGCACATACGGAGAGCTGATGCCGTAACGCTGGCGAAGCGTCTGATCATCAGTTCCCAGTCCTCTGCCGGTGAACTGTCGCCCCACGCCTTCGGGAATCACGGCGACGTCAATATCATCGAGGTTCAGATCGCGGGTGAGATCCTCCTTTGAGGTGTTGCTCACCGTGATCACCGAATCCGTCCGCCTCAGCGCTATCGGCAGGAACCATCGATAGCGCCAGTTGTCCAGTCGGTTGTGCGATTCTGGCTGAACAAACGGGAATGCATCATGGAGTGTGACCACGCGGCCTGTTCGCCTCGGAAGAGCCAGGAAAGGCGCAATTCCATTGGGATCATGGATCATGTCCAGCTTCAGATCGTGGGCGGCTCGCCCGATCAGAAGGTTTCCCGCGGACATCAGCGCAGGCAGCGTGCGACAACCGGGAAGGTTTCTGACAGCACAATGGTTCGCCAGATCTGGATCAAGGGTCTGTTCGGTCGAGAGTATGGTGATTTCGTGCCCATGCGTATCCGCGAGGATTGCGAGCAGCAATTCTTTCGCGTATCTGCCGATACCCGTGGGTGCGCGGTCGAGTCCATATGTCAGATAGCCAATGCGCATGGTTGTGGTCCTACCGTTGATAAGGCGTTACCGGACGGATTCGGTACACCTCGGCAGTGCCGTTGTCATAAATCCTGTTGGAATCCGTTGTGACTGGAAGCTCACGTGTCAACCGTAAACTGCGCATCCGGGATACGTCCGACGTAACGATCGTCTGTGTCGTAGGTGTGCGTGGTCCACCGAAATAGGTGTTCCCAACCTGTGATTCGGAACGAACAGTGTGATACGCCACGACCAGACGCTGGTCGAACTCGGTCCAGACTTCGGAGTTATCCAGATGCCGTTCCGTCCAGTCAATCGCTGCAATCTCAGCTGGACGATAGTAGATCCAGGTGTTGCTCACCAGCGGTTCGTTGGTTGCTTTGAACACGGAAAGAGCCGTCACACACAATAGCAGCAGTGCAAACCCGAGCCGCAGTGCTCCCGAGTAGCGCTTTGGTTCCCACCTGATGTACGCGTTTACCAGGATTGCGACCGCGAACACGGCGATCGATGGGAATAGCCGCTGCTGAGCGTTGCTGCTCAACGCCCCGCTGAGATCGACGAGAACCGAGAGAAATCCCTGACCGGCAAACGCCGCATACATCAGCCAGATAATCAATGATGTCTGAGCCGGGGATTCGGATCGAGTCCAGAACCACCGGATTCCCTGATAGCTCCAGACGATGAACGATGCGCCGAGAACGATCCAGTTGGCCAGACTGAGGATGAAGTACACGTAGACACTGGTCCACCCCGTAGACACGACTGCGTAGGCGTTCGTCGGCGTCGAGATCTCGGTATTGAGGAGCAAGGCAGCCATTTGCCCCCAGATAGTCTCGTAGACACTCAGCTGATGCATCGCGGGTGGATAAACGTAGAAAATGAAGAGGTAGACACCGGCGAACGAAGTAACGAGCACGTATGGAAGCCGGGACAGCGTCGCCGGCACTGCATCCAGCCCGGAACTGCGACGTCGATTGAGTATCCAGCCGACAACAAGGGCGATCCCGATTGCAAACACGAAGCTGTGCGCGATGAATGAGTTACTGGCGATCAGCGCAAATATTGTGACGTAGAACAGGCTGACGTAAATGGCGAAGACCCGTGGTTGATTCGACACGTTGATGCTGCGTAATAGCAGAAACAGGCTGAAGAGCATCAGTGCACGGGTGAATTTCTCGTGCGAACTCCGCATCACAACGAAGAGGAATTCTGGCTGCGTGAAGAGTAGCAGTGCTCCAATGACTGCTCCGGTGACCCGGCCGCTCAGTTCGCGATACAGGAGCAGCGCCGGCAGGACGACAAGGCAGGCCAGCAATGGATACACCAGCCGCTGAAGGGTCGCGACCTCGATCCCGGTCGCATGAATCAGAAACGTTGAGATCGCCTGGTAGGAAAAACCATTGGCATAAACGTGAACAGAATCCGGGATAAGTCGACCTTGCGATTCGAACTCGACAATGGCCTGAGTGAGTGCGCTGGAATCAGATTCGGCCCAGGCACCGGAGTAACGCGCCAGGAAGTACACGCCAACCAGGAACATGTAGATGACCGGACCGAGCCAGATGAGGCTGGTAATCGCATTTGAAACTCGTGGAGTAGAGACGTCACTCGGAACGCGCACCGTGCTCGTCCTTTCCACGAAGCGACCACAGCAGCCACCAGGAGATACCGGCCATGACAGAGAACGCCAGCAGTGCCAGTGTTCCGACAAGCAGGAGTGTCCCGCTGGTTCCCAGAAGCAGCATCTGACTCCGGTTTGCTTCCGGGGCCGGCTCTACTTCTATGACCGATGACGCCAGCGCGAATTCCTCTCCATCGCTGTCTTCAAGTAGCGGTGTTACGGTCCAGGTCGCGCCATACGGGGCAGTCCAGTCAACTGGAATGGTTCTCACGCCCGTCCCCTGAACGTCGATGGAAAACGGACCGATCTCCTGTTCGTAGCCATCGGAGTTCGTGACAAGCAGTGACAGGCTCGCGTCCTCGAGATCCTGCAGTCCGCGATTTCGCAGTGTCAGTGCGATAGTTCCGGGATCAAGTGCTTGGCGCGGTGAATCCGTAAGCGACGCAGAAAGTTCGGCCGGAGTAAGTTCGACGATCGAGAACTCCCCGTCGTAGTTGACGAGGTAACTGCCCGGCGCGAGTTCGCCGATATCCAGAAACTCGTTTCCGGTAGACCGTGAACGGGTGCGAATCTCGAGTACGAACCGGAAGCCATCGTCGGTTTTGCGAAGACCGTGTGCTCGTGCTTTGTCGATTACCTGTGACTCACCGGGTTGCGCTTGCAGCCACTGGCGCAGTCGGAGAGGATCTCGCGTCCGTTGCTCGATTTGCCGGTCAATGCCGACGAAATCCTCCCAGGATTCAACGCCCTCAGGAATCGGAACCGCGTCGTATTCAGGAGGTTCATCCAGCTCAAGGATTTCAATGGTGCCGGAATCCATATAGATCAGGTAGTTGTCGAGATGATCGAGCGAACGGCTTACACGACCCGGAGATGCGATGGAGACTCGGTCGATCAGCGTGGACGTTCTTTCAGGCACCTTTTCGATCCACCAGGAGTCTATGAACTCCCCACCATCCCGGTTCTTCCAGCGCAGGACAGCACCATCGCCCAGATTCCAGATACCTTCGGCCGCGTGCTTCAGGTGTATGCGATTGTCGAACGGCGAAACGTAGAGTTCCGGTTGTCCCGGGTATTCCAGGCTGAACTCCCCGCGGAATCCCTCGCGCAGCCGAAGCGGATGAATCTGCGGAAAATCGAGATACGGGGCGTGCAGATTGGCAAGCGGTTCATGCTCGAGAGTCTCGAGTGTCAGTTCATCGATTTCCTCCGGCACCTCCTGCGGCTCCGTTGGTGACGCCAGCCGGATTCCACTGAGCCATTCGGTCACCGGATAGTTGTCTTCCACGCTGAAGTCGTAGATTCCTTCACTTCCGGTCTCACCTTCGGTGGCTTCAACAAAGGTGACGCCTGGCCATTCGCGGGACAGGATCCACTCCGGGTACTCGTCGTACTCAATGGCCACGACCTCGGTATCTCCCACGGTGACGGTCTGGTCGTGCTTATGCGGTCCGTTGACAGACAGCGAATAGCGCCAGCGATCCGGCCGATCGGTTGTCCAGCTCATTCGAACCGCCGTGCGCTGGGCGTAATACGGGAGCGGGCCGTGCCGATGACCTTCCGGCCAGATGTCGCTTCGAACAACGAGATTGGCGTACCGACCGGCGTCTTCGTCGAACCGGTAGAAGGCAAACGGGGATTCGAAGTCGGTTGCCGGGGGCAGGGAGATCGAGTTGATCTGATACATCCCTCCGATGTGGAAACCGCTCCAGTTCTGCTCGAGCACCCGGGTTTCGTGCGAGAAGAAGACCGGCTGAATCGATCCCCAGTGACCTTCCTGGTCCACCGCACTGAGGTACGGCCAGGTTGGCATCAATGGCTCGGCCATGTCGAACGGGACAGATTCGTCTACCCGTTGCGTCACTCCAAACAGGGGACTGGCGACACCACCATCTTCGAGGAGTGACTCACGTATGAACCAACCGGGCACCCCGGGTTCCTCTTCTCCAATGCGGATCTCCCATTCGAGTTCGCCCGTTGTGGGATTGGCTTCGTAGCCTTCAAGGTCGAACACTGGTTTTCCGTCTTCGACCCAATCCTCGCGGTTTGATCGAATGATCAGGTCCGGGCCAAGATCCGGACTCATGGTGTAACGGCCGGATTCAATGATGATTGATTCCCGCATGTCCATGGTCTTCGGAACATACAGGCGAGCGACCGGTTTCCCGTTCTCCATCGAGAAGTCCAGGACAAGGTCGATCAACTGGTCTTCCGACCAGGAAAGCAGATATGCATCAGTTTTCGCGTTACCCAGTCGCCACCACGGTCCATCTTCCGAAAGCTCGGCTGACGACTCGGTTTTCTGATCGCGGTTTATGACAGCGACGCTCAACTCATGTCCCTGCCACTCTCCGAACCAGTATCGAGTGTTTCCATAGTCCGGATTGGACGCAGACACGTTGACGCTTACGAGCAGGGTGAGGCCAAAAAAGATGCCCAGCAAGATCCTCATCGTCAACGCTCCAGGCCCGCCGCCTGCTGCCAGCCTTCGAGAATCGCGAGGCTCCAGTCCTGGTAGGCGGCTTGAGCAGGCGAGGTCGGTTTCGTTCGGTGGCCGTTGCCCCGATGCCGATACAGTTCCGGTGCATGGCGCTTCACCCAACTGTCCAGATGACCGTTCATCCAGCTGACCATTGGCGCCTGAAACGTCTGTTTCTTCCGGTTGCGAACAGCGGCAGGCAGTTCGTTTGCGAACGCCTGGCAGAGCATGCCTTTCAGTCCGCCATTCATGAGGTCCTGGCGTTTTAGCTGAGCCACGAATGCGATGAGTTCGAGATCCTGAAAGGGAACCCGTGCCTCGATCGAAGCACTCATGGTCATTCGGTCTAGTCGGGTGTTGTAGTGTTCTGGAACCATCAGGAGCAGGTCCATCCGGGCAAACTGTTCGGTGTTGCTTTCACCAATTCCGCGCGGGAGAAGGGCTGCACGTGCAAGCGTGTCGTCGAAGATCTGCTGCAGTATTATTTCGAGATCTGATGGATTGATTCCTGCATGTTCGGCCGCCTGTTCTGCGGTAAAGTGCACCCCCGAGACAATCTGGTAGCGCTCAAGTGGTGGCCGACGCCAGACACTGGAAGCGCCAAGCAGATTCGTTCGCGTACCTGGCGACAGGAACGATGAGTCAGCCAGCAGCCGGGCGAACGGTCCAAACCAGGGAATCCGGTTGTAGCGGTCACCCCGCATCACCGCGTTGTATGTCGGGTAGCCGAGAAAAACCTCATCACCGCCGTGGCCAGTGAGAACGACTTTGACCCCGTGCTCTCGGGAATGCTCGCTGAGGATCTGTTCCGCCAGGGCATAGATCTCGGCGACCGGTTCGTCCACCATGTCCATGTTGGTGTCCAGCCGTCTCAGGAGATCTTCCGGCCCGAACGTGACTTCCGAGTGGTCCAGTCCGAGTGTTTCGGCAAGTTCCCGGGCGAGTTGAGCATCCATTGTTGCGTCAGGGTTCTGATCGGTGGCGCCCGGTTTCAAACTGAACGACGACATCCCCGGATTACCTCGTGCGGCGATCGAGGCGATAATCGTTGAATCGATTCCACCGCTCAGGAAGATGCCGACCGGAACGTCGGACAGAAGTTGTCGGTCGACCGCTCGCTCGACTTCGTGCCGGAGCTGGTGAACGCGATCCGCCCCGCGCGCTTCAAGCTGAGGGGGTGTGGACCAGAACGCGGGAACAATGGTTTCGCTTCGGAATCGACCGGAAGCATCGAACACAACACGCTCTGCCGGTCGGAGCCTGTTGATTCCCTCGACCAGCGTGTAGGGAGCAGGAACAAATCCGAAGTAGAGATACACTCCAACCGCATTGCGGTTAGTTCGCCGACTTGTGTAGGGCAACAGTGCTTTGATCTCGGACCCGAAGTAGACCGCCTCGCTGGTTGCACAGTAGTACACCGGCTTGATGCCGAGCGGATCGCGTACAAGGGAGAGTTCCTGTGCCTGGCGATCCCAGATGGCCATGGCGTACATGCCGTTGAGTTGCTCCAGGGTGGCCTGGATGCCCCATTGTTCCAGCGCTTGCAAAACGGTCTCGGTATCGGATTCAGACCGATAGTCTTGTACTCCGTAGCTTGTGAGCTGAGCACGGAGCTCGTGATGGTTATAGATCTCCCCGTTGTAGGCCAGAACGTAGCGATCGCTCGACATTGGCTGATCTCCCGCGGCGGAGAGATCCTGGATGCTGAGCCGCCGTGTACCAACACCGAACGGTCCCTCGCAGTGGGTCCCAGCCTGATCGGGACCCCGATGGGCGATGACCGAACTCCAGGCGTCGAGATCTGGCCGCTCGATATGCTCCGGCATGAGATATCCGACGAAACCACACATCATCGGATCCTTCGCAGTGAGTGTTCGGAATTGACACCGGCCGACGGTAAATCCGTATCGTGCGCTCCGCCGAACCTCAAACCGACTTCTGAGTAAATGTCGTCCAGGCGCCGGGCGACGGATTCCCAGCTGAACTCGCGAGCGCGTTCCCGAGCGTTCGCCCCAATGCGGAGGCGCCAGTCCGTATTACTGATCAAGGTCAGCAGGGCGCTTCTCAGCGCTTCGGGGTTACTGGAAGGGACGAGCAATCCGGTCTCACCCTGCTCGACGATTTGAGAGAGTCCGCCCCGAGCAGACGCGATTACCGGGGTACCCGCAGCCATCGCCTCACACGCAACCATTCCGAATGGCTCATCCCAGGTGGAAGGAACAACGCAGACGTCTGCGGCGGCGTAGACGCCAGCCATCGCCGATGCAGGTACGGGTCCGAGCCAGCGCATTCGGAGACCGGACGCAAGTTGACGGATCTGGTTCTCATACGCCGTCGACTGCCGGTTGTTCGTGTTTTCAGGAGTCAGCCAGAGCGATGCAGACCCGGCGACGACGATTTCGATGTTTTCGAGCTGCTCGATCCCGGAAACTGCCTCGAGCAGCACGTGCAATCCCTTTTCGGGCACCAGTGCTCCGGCAAACAACACCACTGGTACGTCGTCCGGTATTCCCCACTCACGTCTGAGTTCAGCGCCATTCGTGTGTTCGAAGCGCGCCAGGTCCAGTCCGTTGTGCACCTCGAAAACGCGCTCAGCAGGGAATCTGACTCTCTCAAGGAACTCCTCGCGAATCAGCCGACCGCAACAGACGACCGCATCAGCACGGTTTACGAGATGTGTGTATGCCCAGCCCGGAAACTCGGGAACCGGGGTCTGGTAGTGCAGCAGCTTCAGATGACGGGAAGGCCCGAGCAGGAGGTGAGGATCAGTGTAGGCGTGGAGTACATCCGGAGACTCAGCGCGAAGGCTCTGCGCGAGAAGTGGAGCGGTAATGCGGAAATCATACGGTCCAAGCCTCGCCCGGCTCCACCCACTGGTTGTCGTGACCGCAACACTGCCGATGGTCCATCGCCCGGGTGCGTTCGGGTTCCAGCCAAGAATTTCCGCTACGTACCCATTTTCGGACTGCGCGCTGGCGGTGCCGATCGCTACACCAACCAGACCGCTGCAGGCTTCAGCGGAGACATCTCGAGGCACTGCCCCCAGTCCTGGCGTTATGTGGCGTACCCGAAGACTCACCGTCCGGTCCTCTCGCACCAGTTTCCGTTTCAGGCGTCAATTGACACTAGGAGCAAGTCTCCAGCATCCGGGTTTCAGAGGAGATCAAAGTAGTTGCAGTGACTGGTGACGGTATTGTCATCAGGGTAGCGGCGGGACGCGTTCGCGTGGCGAATCCGCCAGGCTGAACCCGACAGTTCCGCTGACATCGAGGCTCTTGATCAAGCTGACGACTGATTCTGTTGCTCCCGCGGGCTCTGATCGGGCTTCGCATGTGTTCGTGAGGAATCTGTCATGATGACCGAAACGTTCGACTTCGCGATAAATGCTCCGGCCATAGGCATAAGCGCGAAGATGGTAAGCGTCATGACATACGGGGCGTAGGCGAGCTCGACAGACGAAGCAGAAAACGGCCACCAGAGCGGAATTCCACCGGTTGCGGCATCGCGAAACAGGTGGAAAGCGTTTCCGAAACAGATTCCAACGAAGAGCGCTTGATAGCGTCCGCGGGCTAACAGGATCGGCAGAATGAACACTAAAGCTACTAGCAGCGAATGGCTCGATGGTCGCGAGGTGATCTGTGTGAACTCGATGTCGCTCAACAGGATCGGGATGTGGCCGACATCCAGAATCAGGGAGCCGACAACTGCCCCGGCGAGGAAGTAATACGAGACCACCCTGAGGAAAGCCGCAAGCAGAATGAACGTCGTCGCCAGGTGTGCGACGTAGTCCATCGCGGCGATCACCGGAATGGATCGTGTCTCTGCACCGAGATACTGATCGATCAAGGCGATTGCAATGATCCCTGCAATTCCGATCGCCGAGACCAGCAGGCAGTAGCCCAGTCGGAATGGTTCAGGCCCGTTGTCTCGAGTCACGGCTTCTGTCTGCTCGGTCATTTCTGACCGACGACCTCATGCATCACGTCGAGATAGCGTTCGGCTGATCGCGCCCAACTGAACATGCTGGCCCGCCGTCGCAATTCGGTTCGGTACTCGTCGGGGCATCCTCGTTCGATCGCCGCGAGCAGCCCACTCGCGAGCGATGACGGGTCTGGCAGGACGACCTCACCCAGGTTCCCGGCTACTTCGGGTAGCGCTCCGCGGTTTGAGACGACGAATGGTGTTCCAGTCGCCATCGCTTCAAGCAGGGGCAGGCCGAAACCTTCATACAGGCTTGCCGAAACGTAGAGATCCGACGCGCGATAGCAGCGAGCCAGCGTCATGTCGTCAACCTGGTCCAGGAATGTGATGTCGTGCCCGGTGGTCAGCCCATGCATCGCGGCGTGCTGTTCCGTCCGCTCGCGCCAATCCGGATTGCCGGGAGCTCCAACTTTCAATAGATGTGCCTGCGGATGAACATCGCGGATTCGCCGAAACGCTTCGATGAGAGCGCTGAAATTCTTCCGTGGATGCTCGGATCCAACCGCAAGCAAGAGCGGTCGGCCGATCGAACAACTGAACTGCTCTCTGAGTGCGTGCTCAGCCTCGGGAACCGTTTCGTCGTATGAGAGAAGTTCTGCGCCGACGCCATTCGGGATTGTAATCAGACGGTCTTCAATCTCCGGAAGATGCTCGAGCAATCGTCCCGCCGTGAAGTTCGAGACGCTTATCACCCGCGTAGCGTGCACGAGACCGCGGAAGCTCTGCCGGATTCTCCAGCGCGTGAAAACGTCAAGGGCGATCAGGTCATCTGGAAAATCGACAATGCCGGCATCGTGGACGATCACAACTCCCGCGCAACCCTGAACTAATCGAAGTGCTTCGGCTCGGGTTAGCTGCGGCAACAGAATGACGTCTGGTTGATGTGCTCTGGTGATCCCGCGTGGGATGGTCCGAAGCAGAGGAAGGGATGAACGAATGAAGTGCTCTTCCAGGAGCTCGACGCTCGCTCCCCAGTGATCGGCGAGACTCCAGAGCACCCGACCGACTCCCGAGGCTCTGGGATACTGCTGAAGTTCTGGAACTCCGACCCTGATCGGGGTACTAGACACCCGCTGGACATAATCTGAGGCAGCGCCTGAAGTTGTGGCAGTCATTGCATGACCGTCTTCTGCTGATCGTGTTGATCTGGTTGGGCCTTTCGCCTTTCAGGACGGCGAATCTCGAACAGCCGCCTCGTGCTACGCTTGCGCTCGGTTACCCGTGCGTATGCGTCGAGGGTTCGATCGGTGGTGTGTTCCCAGGTGAATCTCGCTGCCTGCTCGAATCCTGCATATTTCAGCCGGCGTTCCAGTGCCTGATCTGCAAGAATCTGGTTGATTGCCAGCGCAAGGCGGTAGTGTGAATCGGCGCCTGGCGCGAACTGGAGCGCCGCATCTCCGGCGAGCTCAGGGAGCGACGCTGCGTTCGAGCAGACAACGGGGGTACCGCACGCCATCGACTCCAGCACCGGAAAGCCGAACCCCTCATAGAGTGACGGCATTACACAGATCGTCGCGAGCGAATACAGCGCCGGTAGATCAGACTCCGGCACATCTTCAAGGAAATGGATCGCATGCCGGATCCCGATTCGCTCCGCATGACTGATAAGTGACGCGCGTTCGGCCTGATTGTGGGGACGACCAACTTTGATCAGGTCCACGTCGTCGCGTTCATGATGCACGAGAGCCAACGCGTTGAGTAGCGTCTTCAGATTCTTCCTCGGATCTTCCGAGCCGACGTAAATCAGGAACCGCCGGCCGGCAGGCAATTGATACCGCTCCAGGAGCTGCTGGAGTGGGGGAGTCGGCCTGAATCGTTGGTGATCGATACCAAGGTGTACGACGCCGATCCGATCTCCCGGTAGCGAGAGCTCACGAATCAGACTTTGTCTGGTGAATTCTGAATCCGCAACGATGTAGTCCGCTCTCCGGAGGCCCCGCATTGCCAGGGCATCGAAACGGCGATCGAAGACACCGCGGTAACTGGTGAGATCTGGATTGTCCCGCAGAAGATACGGAATGATGTCGTGGACGGTAACGATCGTCGGCACTGATGGTTTTCGAATCATCAGCAGCGACGCCAGATTCTGACTGCTGACATGCAGCACGCGAGTCTCCGGGTACGCCGCCCAGACGGGATAGTTCGACAGAAATGCTGGAACATCGATGTGCAGGCGATCCCTGAGGATCCGCGTGATCATGCGATCTCGAGGGACCCACGGCGATACGCGCTCAATGCCTACACCGCGATTGCGGAGTTTGTGCTCGAGCATGTTGACATAGCGGCCGACGCCGGTGAGAGATTGGCCGGGTTTGGCGAGCAGACCGATCGTGAGGTGGCCGTTCGCCTCGTACAGTGAAGTTACCACGCCTTCCGTCTCCTCTCACTCAGCAGATCGAACAGCGGAAGCGCGGTTACGAAGAAGTCAATCATCGCCAGCGCTGGTGCCATCACAACGTAACGCGACGGAAATGGCTGCGTTGCCTCGCGTGACGCTGATGCGGCCTGGCGCACTCGCACTGTTGAGGCATAGATAATCAAAACTGCCCAGATCAGAAGAAAGATCCGGTGAAGCAGCAGTCCAACGACCGGCAATCCCGTCATCACCAGTCCAAGCCCGATCGTCTTCCATGTCGCAATGACATCATTACGAGCATCGAACTTCGGTCCGAAAAGGATGAGGTTGCGGAGCCATCTCGACTGCTTGCGGCGGTATTCATCGAACGTTGTCGGATAGGACGATGCTATGCTGCTGTGTGGCAGATATCTGATCCTGATCCCGGCGGATTGCAGACGTTTGGCGAGGTGATAGTCCGTTCCGGTAGGCGCTTCAAAATCCAGCCCACCGATTGCATCGATCGCTGAACGTGCAACGGCGGCGTGTCGCCCTAAGATCCCATCGATGTATTCGCCGTTTCGTGCTGCAGCAGCGAGATCGCGAGCCCAGATGTGGTGTGCCAGGATCGAATTCACCTGCGACTCGAGAGGGTGGGACGTTCCCGTGACCGCGCGTTCCCGGCCAGAGATGATCGGCTCCACCAGTTGCCGAAGCGCGTCTTCATCGAACCGGCAGTCTGCATCTGTGAAGTAGATAATGTCGCCGGTGGCGTGCGGCAGGCACCGGGCGAGCGCCCGCTGTTTCCCTTCTCCGGGGATTTGTTCGATTACGCGAACTCTCGGATGGGAATATCGGCGTGCCCGTTCGTAGGTATCGTCCGAACCGCCAGCACAGATGATCAGTTCGCAGTTCGGATAGCTCATTCTGAAGAACGATCTGATATGAGCGTCAATGTTGGCCGCCTCGTTCCACGCAGCGACAATCGCGCTTACGGCGGGCCGTGCAGGATCGTCGCCAGCGAACGTGCCGGGACGTGTGTCCGGTTTTTTCGCACTCGGGACGATTGCCGCGGCAACTCCGAATGCGGCGGCTACATCCAGAAAGCTGAAGTGTGCTGAGAGTCCTCGTCTCATCATCGGATCCAGAACTCTTTCGCGGCGACCTGCGGATGTGCCTCACCTTTGACCCAGAGGTACCGGAGTTCATCCTCCTTTGTGATTTCCACTCGTTCGCATGTCTCCCGGAACAGGTATTCATCTCTGAGGAATGTGGCTGACCGAACGAACTCGCTCGGACTAGCCGATGGAAGCGGGTCTTCGGAAACATGTCGGGAGAGATAACGAAAGGCTTTGTCACACCATCCAGCAACATGAAGCAGGTCTCGAACATCCGGGAGTTCAGACGCCTTCCAACCCGACTGGCATTCGAACTTCGTTGCCGTCTGGATTCCTCCAGTCTCGTCCTGGCCGTTGAGCATTCGTGACAGCACCGCCTCGTGCGTTGCAAAGGTTTCAAACGGCGAGATCAGATCAAATGCAAGCAGGATGTCGCCCAGAGGCGCAATCCACATCGGCCCGGTGCTGGTCCGTCCATCCGGGTACACAACTGTCGGGATGGAACCATCGTCAACGACCCACCTATCGATGAAACGCATTGCTGCTACGGCCGCGTCGATATAGCGCTCGGAACCAGTGAGCGACCAGGCTTCCAGCAGTGCGGGGATACAGCGCGCAATGTATATGGGGAAATACTTATCAATCTGTTGCGAGCCAAAGCTGTTCTGTGCGATCGCTCCATCGAATGGCGAGTCTGCTCGAATTTGATGGTCGAGAATGTGGTTGATCGTCGGGATCGCGTAACGATCAATCAGTTCGGCATCACCAGACATTGTCGCGAGGCTGATCAGTGCATTCGACGCCGTGGCGGCCTTGTTTGGAACGAAGGACGCGTCCGGCTTGCCATCCGATATGCGCTGTCGTTCCTCATCCCAGAGACGCTCCAGATAGACATGCCTGATGTTCTGCCCGGCAGCGTTGAACGGCATCATCCAGGACTCGTTCCCGTCTTGGCGCAGAGCCGACGCCAGTCGCAAAAGCGCAACGTCGCAGGCCGCCTCGTGCGGAGTCCCCATCCGCGCTGGATTCATCTCGAACCCGGAGAACGCGAACGTGCCGTCGGACTGCTGGCCGCCGATCAGATCCTGCCCGGCGCGAATTGCCCGCTCTCGCCAGCGTGATTCGCCGGTGCGTTGCCACAGGTTGAGATAGCCGGTGATGATGCCTTCGTATCGCCAATCGAGACCCGCTCCGGTATAGGTGAAGCACTGCTGCCACCAGTGGCAGACCGGTCCGCCGTATCCACCGGGACCGTGCATCGTTTCCAGCCAGGCGTCGAGCCTCGCCACCGCGAGGTTGATCGTTCGACGTTCTATGGAACTCGGGAGTTTGCTATCAGGCTCCGTGGCCAGCGTGTTGGCCATCCGTGGATCATCGATCTGTTCACGACGCTGATGCGGTGCCGTTTGCTGAATCATCTTCGCAGGCCTGTCTTCCGGGCACAGATCAGTGCAACGGTTGAGAACTGTCGATCGAGCTGATCCGAGCAGTACAGTTCCTTTGATCGGGCAAGAAACCGATCCGCCATATCGTTCCGACCAACCCGCTCCATGATGCGACCAAGTCCATTGAGTCCGATGGACCGGGCGGTGTGGATTCCGAAGATCTGTTGAATCGTGAATCCGTGTTGTGCGATCGACTGCGTCAACTCACCGGACCCCGTGAGACGCGTCCCGATCGCGGAGCGTGTCCAGCACGTGTTGTCTGGCAGCAATCTGGACAGCGGGAGAGATGCGACGATACTCAGAAGTCCCTCATTGCAGAGCCTGGAAGTGATTTCGAGAAGGTCTTCGTTAATCGAGTGGCGGATCGGTTCGATCCAGATGGCGCTGGCAGTGAGCGAAGGAACTTCGCCGCCGAATCCTCGCAAGCTCATTTCTTCCTCGAGTTCGGGAAGATTCAAGAGAACGAATGGATGTCCCTGCTGGCCTGAAATCGTTCCGATTGCGTCCAGCGCATAGCGGTATTCGTGCGGTACCCGGCAGTTCATTCCAGCTACCGCCTCTCGCTCGCTGGCAACGGTGCCGGCTCCAGGGCGCGACGTGGTACCAGAGAGTCGTAGAGCGATTCGAGTTTGTCGCCAATCGACCGCCAGCTGAACTGACGTTCAACGTACGAGCGCCCCGCGGCACCGAGTTGCTCTCGGTACGTCTTGTTATCAATCATGTGTTGCAGGGCGGTCCGCAGTTCATCGATTTCTCCCGGCTTGACCAGTCGTCCTGTTTCGTTGTCTCGAACAACTTCGCGGACCCCGGGCAGCCGACTGGCGATAACCGGCGTCCCGCAAGCCATCGATTCCACCAGAACCAGCCCGAACGCTTCTCCCATGGTGGTCGATGGCAACACTGTGACGTCAGCTGCCTGATACCAGCGTGGCAGATCCTCGTTCGTCACTTTGCCGGTGAACCGCACTCTATGGGCGATTCCCAGCGCACGGGCTGTATCCTGGTAATGCGACCTGAGATCGCCATCGCCGACGATTACCCCGAGAACAGTGTCGTCGAGTCCGCACAGTGCCTGAAGGAAGTGATCGACACCCTTGAAGTAATGTGCCCGGTCGAGACGAGCCACCAGCACGGCGACGGATTGTTCTATCGGGATATTCAGGCGGCGACGGACTTCCGGCCTGGACTCGGCTGGAATGAACGTATCAACATCGACGCCGTTCGGGAGCACGCCAACCCTGTCCTGAACATCTTCGAGCATGGGAAAGACGTGGGATTGTTTCGCGTAATCTGCAGTAGTGAAAAGGACTCGCTTCGCGGACCGTAACGTGAATCGGCCGGCCGTTTCGCGAAGTCCGCGCTCCAGGTGCCGCATCGGACCGTCCAGAAGAACGTCCTGATGGTACGTAACGACAAGCGGAATTCGATTCCAGTAGGCTGAAATCGCTGCCAGTTCACCACCGATGAATGGGTAATGCAGGTGTATCAAGTCAAAATCACGAAGCGCCCGAAACAGCCCTGGTATCGCCGGCGCGTTGCCGTATCGCAGCCAGACCGGCAGTCGATGCACCGTGATTCCGTCCAGCTGCTCGCGATCGGCCAGACCTGGAGCGCCAGCGGTGATGACGTGAACGTCGACTCCCCGACGTACAAGTTCCCGGCAGTTTTCCAGGCAGACATTGCCTGTCCCGCCGGGATACGGCGGGAATGTAGCCGAAACATGTGCAACCCGCATCGCCATCAGGATTGCCGTTCCGTTGATGCGCCAACTGCGTGCCGTTGATCGAGCGAAGACAGCAGAAAGTGGTCTGACCGCGGATCGACTGCCCATTGTTCAAGCGTCAAGCCGTTGCGATCTTTGTCGGTTATTCGCGGATTATTCTCGCGCGCCTCGTTTAGCATCGAGACCAGGTCGGGCGATGTCGGCGACCAGTCGATATCCCGGGAGAATGGCGAGATGCCGGCTTCGCACCCCGGACTGTACTCGCCGGAACAGAGGTATTCGATCGTGGTGTCCTCCGGAAAGTAGTTGCCGTGGGCGAATCCGGGTGGAACCCAGATCCACTGGTCAATATCCGCGTCTGGATCGGCTGGCATGTCGCAGGCGATCGCCTGCCCGAAGGTTGGGCTATCCCTCCGGATGTCGAGCACCAGGTCGACCATCCGTCCCTGGAGCGTGCGAACCAGTTTTCCCATGTACGGGTTCCACTGAAAGTGCAATCCCCGGATCGTTCCGGCCCGCGAAAAACTCATATTCATCTGCACGAACTCGATCCCGCTCATGAAGTTATCCGGACCGAGTTGCTCGAAATCACTGCGACGGTAGTGTTCGGTGAAGTAGCCACGATCGTCCCGGAAGCGGGCGAACTGAATGACCCTGATCTCCGGGATGGACAATTCGAAGACGTCATGAATCTTCATCGCGGAACCGCCTTCCTCGCTGTGCCCCCAACGTGGAAGACCAGGTCTTTCTCACGGAGATACTGCTCGAGGGCCTCGCCCCAATGGCGAAGGCGATCGACCTCGTTGTTTCCCAGGGTCAGGCTATCGAGGGCCGAGTAGGACGGCCGTCGCGCTCGGTCCCGGGCGTACTCCGTCTGGACTGGTTCGATCGTTGCCCGAACACCCGCAATCTTGAGCGCTTCGCAGGCGAATTCATACCAGGAGCACTCGCCCTCGTTCGTGACGTGAACCAAACCGGTCACTTCATTCTGAATCAGATCGCGGATTGTTCTGGCCAGATCAGCCGTGTTCGTTGGCGATAGCACCTGGTCGTTAACCACCCGGAGTTGTTCTCCCGAGCGCGCCTTGGTGACCATCAGTTCCGGGAACGTCCACCCTTTGCGACTCGTCGCGAGACCGAAGAGTCCGGCGGTCCGAACGATCAGATGGCGATTCGAACTGGTCATTATCATTCGCTCACCGGCGCGCTTGGTGACGCCATACATGTTCAGCGGATGCGTGGTGGCATCTTCACGAAACGGGTTGCGGCGTGACCTGACGGCTCCTCCGAACACGTAGTCAGTCGAAATGTAGGCGACTCCAGCGCCGATCTCGTTGGCTGCCCGCGCGACATTGCAGGCTCCGGAGGCGTTGACTGCGTAGGCAAGCGCCGAGTTACGTTCGCATTCTTCAACGTTGTGAACTGCCGCGGTGTTGATAACCCAGTCGGGCCGATACGCCTGCATCGCCGCGATTACGGAAACGGCGTCCCGGACATCGAGGTCATCGTGAGTCAGTCCCACTGCCTCATCGTCAAAGACAGACATCAGGTCCTGACCGAGTTGACCGTTCGCGCCGATAATCATCACGGTCATACGACCACCTCTTTCCGGATGCCTTCACCGGTCTCGGAGATCAGGGTCTGCTTGAGCCAGGCAATATTGAAGTAGTGCGGGTTGTTCTCCGGCTCAGTTCCGTACTCACCACGTTCGAGCTGGTCCCAGATTTCCAGAATCGACTCGCGGGTTCCGCGATCTGCTCTGAAACCGAGTCGTTCGGTGATCTTGTCGCCATTGACGTAATAGCTTCTGGAGCCGTTTGTCATGCTTCGATCCCGCCGTACTTTGATATCAGCCCCGCGTTCCTGCAGGACCTCCGAAACCCAGTGGGCAAGTTCGAGCACCCGGTAGTTCTTGTGCACGAGGTTGAACGTTACTCCGCGCACCGAATCGGACGGCACCCAGAGAAGGTGCGCGTACGCATCGACGGCATCTCGGATGTGCAGCAGTGGTCGCCAGGCTTCACCGTGGCCGTGGACAGTGACCTCACCTTTGCGCCAGGCGTGAAGGGTGAACGTGTTTACCACGAGATCGAAACGCATACGCGGTGATGCACCGAAGATCGTTCCTTTGCGCAGAATGACCGGGCAGAACTCGGGTGTGCGGTCGGCAACGCGAAGCACTTCCAGTTCGGCCATTCGTTTTGTCTTGCTGTAGTTTGCGGTCGGAGCGACCGGCAGTAGCTCGGTCATCATCCGGACGTTCAGTTCGTCGGTCGACGCCGGTGAGTAGTAGACGGAACACGTTGAAGCGAGCAGGAATCGAACTTCTTTGCCGACGCTTGCGGCATGTCGAGCGGTCGCCTCGGCAATGATCCGGGTCGCCAGCACGTTGCTTTCCGAATTCAGATCCGGTGCAAAGTCGGCTGTCGGGTCGTTCGAGAGCCCGGCAAGATGAATCACCGAGTGCACGTCATCCAGCCATGCATCGCTGAATTCGCGAATATCCCCATCAATCAGTTCGAGTCGCTGGTGTGGCGAGAACGGATCACCAAACCAGAATCGATCAACGACCCGCACTCTGTGTCCCTGGGCGAGAAGCTCGTGAACGAGCAGACTACCAACGTATCCGGCTCCACCTGTTACCAGAATCATCCTGTAATCCCTTCCTGCTTGACTACCCGCTGTATCTCAGCGAAACATCTGAAACGACCCTGAAGACCCGGCTGACAGCGCGCTCCAACCAGTTCCCGAACCTCCCACTCGTGACCTGCTGCATCGGGAGACCCGGAACGAAGTGCGCCAGTACGTCGCGATCGGATACCCGGCGTATCTGCTGTATCCGGGTGCGGTGCTCGGCAATGGTCCCGACGTTTTTCAGTAACCAGAGATAACTTGTTGCTTTGGCTCGAACGTGGGCCAGCCCATGCGTGAATACGTAGGCCCAGACCATCAGTTCGGTCGCCAGAAGAATCGGGCTGAGCAGGAGCAACGTTCGGACGCTGAAGTTCTTCGCCAGCATCGCGAGGCGATTCTTCTCGATGTGAAAGCACTTTCGGGCGTTGAACCGGAACTCGTAGTCGTGCCAGACGATTGAATTCGGCACATAGATCGAGCGGTGCCCGGCGAGAAGCGCCCGGAGCGAAAGGTCTGTCTCCTCGAGGTAGGCGACGAAATCAGGATCGAACGGCCCGATCTCGTCGATGACCGATCGCCTGACCATGAACGCCGCTCCTGACACGGCTGTCACGTCGCACGGATCCTCGTAGTGCCAGGCTGGTTCATTTACTCCCCGACAGAACGTCAGACCGGGAAGCGAGACGTTGTTACCGCAGGCGTTGACCATGGATCGATCGCTCATGAGCAGGATTCGCGAGGTTGCAAGCCCGGCGTCCGGATCGGTACTGAGTGCCTGGACGAGCGATGAGATCCAGTCAGGGTGAACTTCGGTATCCGGATTCAGAACAGCGAGGAAATCACCGTTGGCATGCTCGAACCCCAGGTTGTTTGCTCCTGGATAACCGAGGTTCCCACCGCTCCGGATCACCCTGACGGTTGGGAACTGCGAATCGATGAACTCGCGGGTTCCGTCGGTCGATTCGTTGTCGACGACAACCACCTCGTAGTTCGGATATGTCTGACGGGTCAGTGTCGGCAAGCAACGCCTGACGTGATGGATCTCGTTCGTGACAACGATGATCACGCTAACCAGCGGGTGAACCGGATGATCGACAGATGGATTATCTGTAGAGGCCGGAACAAATCGTCCAGCTCGGCCTGGTGCCCTGTTCATTACCTGTCAACTCCCCGTTGATCGTTTCGGAATCGAGCCGCAATACATCCGGTCACTTCTCTGAGTGGACGAGATTCAGTAACAGTCCTCGAACCGAGTGAAGGATGATCCCCGTATACAGCGTGAGCAGCGCGATCGTAGTGATCATGGCCGATAGAACTGTGTAGCCAATTGGTAGAGTCTGACTGGACCGGTAGATGTCGATAACCCAGAAACCGGCCCCCATGCCGATGAGAAGCAGAATCAATCCGGGTACACCGAAGAAGAACAGCGGTCGATACTGCCCGGTCAAGCGCATGATCCCATGCAGGACAGACAGTCCCTGACCGATAACGGAGCGTTTCGGCGCATCGAGGTAATGAATGGTGATCGAAACTTCGCTGACCGAGAGCCCGAGTTCCCGTGCCATGAGCTGCATTTCCGATTCGACCGAGAAATTCCGGGAACTGAACGTGAGCAAGGCAAGTGCTCGCGGAGAAAATGCCCGGAACCCGCTCTGTGAATCAGTTACATCCAGCCCGGAGACACTTCTGGTCAATGAATTGAAGAAGCGATGTCCCCAGATCCTGTGAAACGGCACGTCCGAGGTTGGCTTGAGATAACGAGATCCGACCACGATATCGGATGCGCCCTCGATGATTGGCGACACGACGAATCTGATCTGTTCAGGTACATGCTGGCCATCGGCGTCGATCGTGACAACCACGTCCGGGGCGAACTCCCGGGCGCGCCGAAAACCAGTGTTCAGTGCGGCGCCCTTTCCCTGGTTACCGTGATGCTGGATGACATCCGCTCCGGCAGCGGACGCGATCGCGCTGGTGGCGTCCGTCGAACCGTCGTCAACGACGATCACAGTAGTGACGTGCTGCAACACTTTGAGCACGACTGAACCAATGAAGCGCTCCTCGTTGTACGCGGGAATGACCGCCACAACATTCGAGTACCCCAGTGCTACAGAGGGGTAGTCAACAAGATCCTCATTCTGCAGAGCCTCAACCGGCATCAGTTCCGCGCCGTGTGAAGGAACATTGGAGGCGATGTCCATCGTGACCAATCCTCTCCGGTACCTGGTTGCGAAGCGCCCTGGTTGATCGGGAGGGCCGAAACGAGTCCGGTAGTGACCCGGGCGTCGTTCCCTCAGCAATTGCCGCAGTCCGAACCGCGGCCGCCAGGCATTGCCGCTCAACGTAGGAAAATTGTCGCGGCTACACCGTGACTTCTGTACTCTGGTGAAACCGGTACCTCGTGAGAATCCTGTCACCTCGAGCGTTCAGGGTCCTGTATTGGACTGCCAATACCTTCCGGCCACGGTCCGTGGTGCTTTCCTTAAACAAAGAAAATCGAACCATTCCTGGATTAGCTGATAGATCAAGGAACTCTGGGATCCTTGACAGTGCCCCGTTCCAATGTCCAGCTCGATCCAGCTTCCTCGACCACTAGCGCGCGTTGGCGGCTGGCGCACCTGGTGGGTCCTGTCTGCCGGGACAACGGTCCCGGGTCGTTTCACAAAATTGACCTGTACTTCCCCCTGTCAGGAATGTCATCGATAACTATCGTCCGGTGCGTTCAGATGAAACCGAAGACCCCGTAGCCTGCAGATACCGACTGGAGATTCAGCCGGTACCGCGGCTGTAATAGGTGCGGTTGGCGTGTTGGTTCGAGTGAAAGGTGTGATGGCTGCATGCCGGAGACCGGACCCCCAGGGCGGGGCATGTACGGGAACAATCTGGATTCCGGTTCGCCAACCTTTCGGTTGCGCGACACCTGTCGAATGTGTCTGTCTATAAGGGAGAGGGTCAGATGATCACGCGAAGGACGATCAGGTTACTCATCACCATCACGGTCCTAGTTTCTCTTGCGATTCCAACGTTCACGGTACTGGCCGAAGGAACTGAAACACTTGGGCCACCTGAGATTACGATTTCCCCCGGTTCCGGTCACGTTGCTGCAGGCACCGGACTGATCAACCAGCCGGGCACAATTGACATCACCGTTCCCGCGGGAGCGAACGTCGAGCAGGTGCTGTTGTACTGGGAAGGTCACGGGAACTGCGGGATCATGCCGCAACCTTGCGAGCTCGGCAAGGATCTGACAATCAATGGAAACCAGATCACCGGGACGTTAATCGGTGGTCCAACGTTCTTCTACACCTTGCCCCCGAATATGTTCAGCCTGAGCTACCGGGCCGATATCACTGGTCTGGGGATTGTCAATGCCGGACCGAACACGTTGACAATCAGCGGCGTGAGTTTCGATGCGTCCTCGCCAACCTGGGGAGACGATCCGGGCTTCGCAAACGGCGCGTCGGTTGTCGTTATCTATGATGACGGCACGTTCGCCGATGTTGACATCCGGGACGGTAACGACAACGCGTATTTCGCCTTCGATCCGCCGCTTGACACAACGGTTCCACAAACCTTCGAGTTTGCTGCCGAGGGTGCCGATCGCGTGGCTGATCTGACGCTTCTGGTTGGAAGCGTTGAAAGTCCCGAATTCTCGCCACCTGGACCGCGCGCAACTCGTGTGGTCGTCACATCCGGCGGCATAACGTCCTACGTCGACAACGCACTCATCAGCTCAGATGGCGAGACCTGGGACACGCTGACTATCAATCCGACGATTCCGGCCGGCGCAACCAGCCTGACGGTCCAGATCCTGTCCGAGGACGCCCTGGACATCGGAGCGCTTCCGGCATCGCTGTCGTGGGTCAACGCGACACTGTCAGTGCCGATCACCCCGACGAACGGCGCCGGCGTTGGTACTCCAGGCTACTGGAAGAATCATTCTGACGCCTGGCCAGTTGAGGAAATCGTTATCGGCGGAATTACCTATACCAAGTCGCAGGCACTGGAAATCATGAACACGTCACCTCGCGGCGATATGAGCTATCAGATGTTCTGGCATCTCGTCGCTGCGAAGCTGAACGTTGCAAATGGTGCCGACTCGAGCTGCATCGCAGACACGATCGCAGCAGCCGACGACTGGATGGCGACGTACGGTCCGGCAGGCTCCAACGTTCGAGCGAACAACGGCGCCTGGGACATTGGCGAACCGATCAAGAACACGCTTGATCAATACAACAACGGGAAGTTGTGCGCACCACCGCGCGACTAGCCCTCTTCACCACAACTCTGGGATCCCGGTTGCACCCACCGGGATCCCTCTTACCAGATCAATTCGATAGACACGGATGGCAGTTTGTAACTGAAGGGGCAGGAGAGCATGAAGGTAGCGATCCTCGCCGGGGGTGTTGGCTCCCGACTCGCAGAAGAGACCGAGATCAAGCCAAAGCCGATGGTGGAAATCGGCGGGATGCCGATCATCTGGCACATCATGATGCACTACGCAACGTATGGCTACAACGAATTCGTCGTAGCGCTAGGCTACAAGGGCGAAGTCATTAAAAAGTATATGGCGGACTATAGCTCGCTCAACAGCAACCTTGTTGTGAACATGCGGACCGGTGAGATCCGCATGAACGGCGGTGAGCGACCGGACTGGACCGTGGAACTCATCGACACCGGTATTCCAACCCTCACCGGCGGGCGTATCAAGCGGCTTGCTCCCTTCATTGGCAGCGAAACCTTCATGTTGACCTGGGGCGACGGCGTCTCGGACGTTGATCTCGATGACCTGCTCGCGTTTCATCGGTCACACGGACGCCTGGCAACCCTGACTGCTGTTCGGCCACCTGCCAGGTTCGGACACCTGTCGTTCGACGGTGACCAGGTACAGCGATTCACCGAGAAACCACAGACCAGTGAAGGCTGGATCAACGGCGCGTTCTTCGTCCTCGAACCCGAGGTGTTCGACTACATCGATGGCGACGACACCCAGTGGGAGCGAGAACCCCTGGAGCGGCTCGCAAACGACGGTCAGCTCATGGCGTACCGGCACAGTGGTTTCTGGCAATGCATGGATACGCTGCGGGACAAGCGACTACTCGAGCAACTGTGGCAAAGCGGTGACGCACCGTGGAAAGTGTGGGAGAAGCAGTATGCGTATTCTCGTAACGGGGCATAACGGATACATCGGCACCGTCCTGGTTCCGATGCTTCTGGAAGCCGGGCACACCGTTGTTGGTCTGGATGTCGACCTATTCCGGGCGTGCACCTTCGGTCAGTCGGTGCCCGCGATCCCATCGATCCAGAAAGACATCCGCGACGTTGCCGAGGACGACGTGCAGGGCTTTGATGCGGTCATACACCTGGCCGCGTTGTCGAATGATCCGCTCGGAGATCTTAACCCGCGGCTGACGTATGAGATCAACTGGAACGCGTCAGTCCGCCTTGCGACTGTTGCGAAACTCGCCGGCGTTCAACGCTTCCTGTTCTCGTCGTCATGTAGCACCTATGGAGCTTCCGGAGATGATCTTCTGACCGAAGATGCCGCGTTCAATCCGGTCACGCCGTACGGTCATTCAAAAGTGCTGGTTGAACGAGATCTCTCTGACCTCGCTGACTTCAGTTTCAGTCCTGTGTATCTCCGGAACGCCACGGCCTACGGCGTTTCGCCACTCTTGCGTTTTGACCTTGTGCTAAACAATCTGGTTGCCTGGGCGTATACGACCGGACGAGTCTACATAAAGAGTGACGGCACACCGTGGCGACCAATCGTCCACGTGGAAGACATTGCCCGCGCCTTCGTCGCGATGCTCGACGCCCCGAGGGAGAAGATTCACGACCAGGCGTTCAACGTTGGACAGACAAGTGAAAACTACCGGATTCATGAACTGGCGGATATCGTTCAGCAAACCGTTTCCGGATGCGTAATCGAGTACGCACCAGACGCCGGCCCAGACACGCGTTGCTATCGCGTTAACTGCGACAGAATCCAGCAGGAGGTTCCGGGTTTCTCTCCTCAGTGGACTGCTCAAAAAGGAGCAGAGCAGCTACTCGATGCCTACCAACGCTACGGGCTCAGCCTGGAAGAGTTCGAAGGACCTCGCTACAAGCGAATCGATCACATCAAGCAACTGATCGCGACGGGGACGCTCGACGAATCGCTCCGACGTCATCCAGCTGATCATCATGAAAACGGAGAGTCGTTCAGCGCCAGGGGCACTGCTCATCTGGAAGGAAATGGGATCAAATGAGCGAATGCGCTGTACCGTGCCGCTCCTGTGGAGAACGGAATCTGCAACTCGTCATGTCGTTCGGCCGAACTCCTCTGGCTGACAGACTGCTTACCGAAGAGCAACTGGACCAGTCCGAGCCAACGGCTCAACTCGATCTGGCGTTCTGTCCGGATTGCTCACTGGTGCAGATCACCGAAACCGTTCCGCCGGAGATTCTGTTCTACGATGAGTATCCATACTTTTCGTCCGTGTCGCCTTCACTCCTGGCTCACTTCCGGGCGAGCGCCGAGCACCTCATCAGCGAACGAGGACTGTCAACTGAAAGCCTTGTGGTCGAAGCCGCAAGCAATGATGGATATATGCTCCGGAACTTCGCGGAGCGCGGGATTCCAGTGCTCGGCATCGATCCGGCCCGGGCTCCGGTTCAGAAGGCGCTCGAAGCCGGGATTCCCACGTTGCTCGAGTTCTTCGGGCAGAATCTAGCCGGCTCGCTGGCGGCCGAAGGCAAACGAGCAGACCTGTTCCTGGCGAACAACGTCCTGGCCCACGTCGCTGATCTGAACGGTTTCGTTGCTGGGATCCGTGTGATTCTGAAAGAAGATGGAATCGCGGTCATAGAGGCGCCCTACGTTGTCGATCTCGTCGATCACTGTGAATTCGACACGATCTACCACCAGCACCTCTGCTACTTCTCTGTGACCGCACTGGACAACCTTTTCCGGCGTCACGGCCTCTATCTGAATGATGTTGAGCGGGTTCCAATTCACGGTGGTTCACTGCGTATGTTCGTCGAACGGCGAGAGAACCAGTCCGACCACGTTCGCAACCTGCTGGATGAGGAAGCGCGTCGCGGTGTGAACACCTACTCCTACTATCGAGATTTTGCGCATCGGGTGCATGGAATCAAAGACCAGCTTATCGGGATCCTGCAACCGCTTCGGGACAGCGGAAAGCGTGTTGCCGCCTACGGTGCAGCTGCCAAGGCTACGACGCTTCTGAGTTTCTGCGAAATCGACCGCCAGACCGTAGATTACGTGGTCGATCTCAACCCCTACAAACACGGACGATACATGGGCGGGAACCGACTCCCGATTCATTCACCTGAAAAACTGATGGAAGACCGCCCTGACTATGTTCTGATTCTGGCCTGGAACTTTGCCAACGAGATCGTTGAGCAGCAGACGGACTATCTCGACCATGGTGGTCGATTTATCGTCCCGATTCCGGAGCCCAGGATCCTCTAAGCGAGGGTTGGTAGTGTCGCGAAGTCCAGTCGTATTCCGGCGTAGCGGTAACGCTACGCCGGCTGGCGACTGGCTTTGATCCGGGTGCCTTGTGAAGGGGAACGTTGCCGGAACCTGGCCAGGGCGGAATTGCCACGTACTGCGAGATTCCAGATCCCGGCTTTCATTCGGGCGGGAACCGGGAATGCCGCTACCAGCCTGGCAAATGGAATGTCGATCCGCCGAATTCCCTCGATGCCGTGAGCACGACTCAGAAGATCCCTGGCGCGATCGGGCTGTTGTGTGCTCAGGTAGTGGAATCCAAGCTGTGCGTATCGGCTTCGAAGTGCCTCAAGACGCAACGGTTCCAGTTCGGCGCTGCAGGCACCACGGAGTCTGTCGCCGAAGATCTCTACTTCCTCGTACAGGCG
>SLMJ01000265.1 GCA_007133615.1 Thermomicrobiaceae bacterium
CAGCGGATCGAACCCGACGACCTTCTGAAGCTCAGCGTCGTGACGCATGCGGATATCTCGCCAGACGGTGAGTTGATCGCATATACCGTGCAGGATGCGGAGGTCGAGGAGAATCGGTACCGCTCCACGATCTGGCTCGTTAACACCAGCTCCGGAGCGCACCGGCAATTCACCGCTGGCAAGACACAGGATACCGATCCTCGCTGGTCGCCAGACGGGGAAACCCTGGCGTTCGTCTCGGACCGCACCGGCAAACCACAGATACATCTGATCAGCCGGGACGGCGGCGAAGCAACGCAGATCACCGATCTTGATCGGGGCGTCAGCGGGCCGGTCTGGTCGCCGGATGGTTCACGGATTGCCTTTGTCTCAACCGAGGGCAACGGGATCGACGATGAGGAGCGAAACAAGCCAGGCGGCATGATCCGCCACATCGCCCGCCGCAAGTATCGGTTCGATGTCACCGGATACATCGACGACCGCTTTACCGACATCTGGTATGTCGACGTTGCCAGTGGCGCGACGCAGCAGGTGACGTCCAGCGACTCGAGTGATAGCTCTCCGGCATGGTCGCCAGATGGATCGAAGCTCGCGTTTGTCTCGAATCGGGAGAACGAGATCCCGGAAGGGCACATCTCGCAACTCTATTTGATCGACGTCCCGAAACCTGGCGCAAACATGCCCGCTCAGGATTCAGCCCGGAAGCTGGAAACCGGCGCAGAGCTACACGCCTGTCCGGCGTTTTCGCCCGATGGACAGACCATCGCGGTTATCGGTCGCCGCACCGATGCAAGAGCGGGAGCGAACAACGATATCTACGTCTTGCCGGCAGACGGTTCCGGCACAGGAACGCGACTCACCGGTGAGTTCGATCGCGGAATCGGGCTGGGAAACTACAGCGATACGTTTGAGAGCGGGACGCCGTCGCTTTTCTGGAACCCCGACGGTACATCCATCCGCGTTCAGGCCAACGTCAAGGGCAAGGTGGGTCTCTATGAGACAGATCTCAGCGGAAACGTCCAGCAGATCGTAGGTGGAGATCGCACTGCAACTGTCTTCACGCAATCACGTGACGGCTCCCGAATCAGCTTCGCGTCAGCGAGCTTTACCAGTCCCGGCAATGTTTTCGTCTGCGATGGCGACGGCGGCAACGAACGCAGGCTGACCGATCTCAACAGGGATCTCCTGGACGAAATGCCGATTCAGGAACCGGAGCACATGCCATTTCGCAGCTTCGATGATCGATTCGATGTCGATGCGTGGCTAATCCGCCCCGCTGGGTACGATCCGTCGAAACAGTATCCCCTGGTTCAGATCATCCACGGTGGGCCACATTCGGTGTTCGGCTACGTGTTCTTCTTCGATATGCAGCAATGGGCCAGCAACGGCTGGAATGTGCTGTTCGTCAATCCTCGCGCCACGCAATCCTATGGGGAGGACTTCGCGACCGCCTGCATCGGCGACTGGGGAGGCGCGGACTGGAAGGAACAGGAACAGGCACTCGATCTCGCGATCGAACGAGGAGGCATCGATCCGGATCGCCTGGCGGTCACCGGTCTCAGCTACGGCGGGTTCATGGCTTGCTGGATCGTCGGTAAGACCGATCGCTATCGAGTCGCCATAAGCGAGAATCCGGTGACGAACCTGGTCTCCTTCATGTTCACCTCGGACATCGGCTGGGCCTGGCTCGAGAAGGAAATGGAGAAGCCATTCTGGGACAATCTTGACTGGTACATGCAGGCGTCGCCGATCAGCTATGTGGACCAGGTGAAGACGCCAACGCTCTTGCTGCAATCGGAGACAGACTGGCGCTGCCCGATCGAGCAGGGCGAACAGTTCTACGGCGCACTTCGACATGTCGGGGTGGATTCAGAGATGGTCCGGTTCCCCGGCGAAAGCCACGGGGCGCTCCGCAGCGGCAAACCGCAATCCCGCATCTCCCGGCGCGAACATACGTTGCGGTGGTTCGAGAAGTACATCTAGCCGTCTGTGAGGACTCGCGGTCGTTACGAGACCTGCGCTCCGCAGGCAGCTTCGACCAGGGGCAGGTGAACGGCAAACGTTGAGCCCTGTCCCTCGGTGCTGTCTACCCGAATTTCGCCCCCATGGGCCTCCACGATCGCTTTTGCGCCGGCCAGCCCGAGTCCGGTTCCGGGAACCTGTTCCCGGACGTTTGATCCCCGCCAGAAGCGCTCGAACAGCCGCGGCATCTCGTGAGCAGGAATCCCGAGGCCCCGATCCTCGATCTCGAGCACCCCGGTCGCGCGATCGTTCTGTACTTCGCGCCGAACGCGCACCGTGATCTGCCCGCCACCCGGACTGTAGTTGATCGCATTACTGACCAGATTGGCGACTACCCGTTCGATCCGGACCGCGTCCCACTGACCGACAACATCGTCGTTCAGAATATCGAGAGCGATGCTGTGTTTGTCCGTAGTCGGCTGAAGTTGCTCTGCGACTTGAACCGCAAGCTCTGGAAGACTCACCGACACATACGACATCTCCAGCGAATGCCCCATCTGCAGGCGCGTCAGGTCCAGAATCTCGTCGACAAGCGATAGGGCGCGCCTTCCCGCATACTCTATGTTTGACGCCGCTGCCCCGCTGCGCCCAGCGCTGGATTCCTCCAGGCGCTGCAATAGCTGGGCATTCCCCAGAATCGTGGTAAGCGGATTCTTCAAATCATGCGTGATCGACTGAAGGAACTCCTCTTTCTGTCTCTCAACTTCGAGGAGCGGCCGGATATCCTGGAAAACGACCACACCACCCGTAATCTCGCCAGACTCGGCTCGGAGAGGAGCGGAGTTTGCCAGAACACTGATGTCTTCTCCGGTTCGAGCGTTCCGGATGATCATCTGCTCGCCGAGCACGGTCTCGCCTGATCTGACCGATCTTGTCAGAGGCAGTTCCTCGATCGGATAGTCAACGAGATCCAGCGTCATCGGGCGGAGGATTTCGTACGACTCGAAGCCGCCGTGCGGCCGGTCCTGTCCCCAGATCTCGTGTGCAGCACGATTACTGAGTGACATCACACCGTCCGCGTCGCAGATCGCCACGCCTTCCGGCATTACGTCGATCATCTGCTGCAATCTGTCGCGTTCACTGGCGACCGCCTTCGCCAGTTGCTCCACACGCTGCCGTGACCGGACATGATCCGTCAAGTCAACAGCGTGAACGAGCACCCCCGTAACCCGGTTCTGCAAATCACGGAACGGCTGATAGGCGAAACTGTAGAAACGTTCCTCGGTGGAACCGTCACCGGAAAAGTCAATCATTACGGGCAGCTCGGCACGCGTAATCGTCTCACCCGACTCGTAGACCGTATCGAGCATTTCGATCAGACCCTGATCTGCCAGTTCAGGAAGCGCCTCGAGTACCGGCCGATTGAGTACGTCGCGATGTCCAACAGCAGTGAGATAACGCTCGTTCGCCAGCACAAAGACGTGGTCCGGCCCCTCGAGCAGAGCCATCATTGCGGGCGCATGTTCGATCAAATCTCGAAGGCGCGCTACCTCGGCATCTGCTTTTGTTCGGGCGCGCTGCACCTGCGCCAGCAGCTCTACTTTCGCCGCCTCGGCCTTTTTGCGTTCGGTGACATCAAAGCAGACACCCGTCATCCGCAACGGTGAGCCTCTGGAATCGCGCAGGACCGTGCCGTGTGTTTCAAGCCATTGATAGGTGCCATCTGCGCGCCTGCTCCGGTACTCCAGCTTCAGCTCGTTGCTTCCCTGAAGGGCTTGCTGAATCGCACCAATGACCTGGTCATAATCCTCCGAGTGAATGGAAGCACGGTACCCCTCGAATGTTCCATCAAACGTTCCCGGATCCATCCCATGAAGTAATTCCATGTTTGGCGACCAGATCACCTCATTGGTGCGTGTATTCCAGTCCCAGGCGCCGATGCTGCCGGCCTCCAGAGCCAGCTTGAGGCGCTGCTCACTCGCTTGCAGCTCCAGCGCAGACCACATCTGGTCAGTGATATCCCGGGCAATCGTCAGGGCCCCCGCGATGTTCTGCTCTCGATCGATGATGGGGGAAATGCTAAGCGAGACAATGAGCTCTCGCCCATCTTTGCGAAGCCGCCGGGTCTGGTGGTGCTCAATACGTTGTCCGGAACGCAGTCGATTCATGATGTCGTGGAACTCATCGATCCGATCATCGGGAATCAACTGGGTGATCGAGTTGCCGATCATCTCGTCAGCGGTATACCCGTAGATTCGTTCAGCCGAACCGTTCCACTGGGTGACTGTGCCGTCGAGGGTCTTTCCGATGATCGCGTCTTCCGAGTGCTCGAACATCGCATTAAGCCTGGACTGCTCGAGTTCGGTCTGTTCCTGCTCGATGACCGCCCCGAGCCCATCTGCGATGAGATGGACAGCAGCTGGCGCGGCAGGCGTTAGCTCCAGCGAGTCTCCTGAATCTTCCATCCCGACCCAGCCCCAGAACTGATTGTCTACCCGGATGGGCACGTAAATGATGAAGTGTTCGTCCAGCGACCCAACGTGTGAGCACTGCAAGACAGGAAAACCCTTGGCGGCATTGACACGGGTCCCACCGGAGAGCGACACCCAATCCGTTGACTGCTGAACGGCATCAGCCGGATACGGGATAGTGGTTTCGTCAATCTGCGAGGGCGAAGTGCCTTCTCCACACCATTCGCAGTGAACACGAATCGCCGAATTCTGGCTGTCTACCGGCTGAAGCTGGCACACCACACACCGACTGGCTCCGGTTGCTTTCCCGAGCTCAGCCAACATGTTGCCTAACGCCGGCTGCCAGGCGATCTCCTGGCGAAGACGGCGGACGATGTCGCTGGTGATCTGCAGGAGACCATCGCGTTGCGGCGTAAAGGACGAAGGCTCACCTGAGTCAGACATACGAATACCCCGATTTGTCGTAAAGTCAGAATCGACAGGCGCTGCATCAGAACAAAGGCTGGAAAGAAATCGAAAATGGCCCCCCGGCGATAGATCGCCTTGCAGTCGCGAGCCGGGTCCTATAATACTACATATGCAGCGTGCGTACGCAGCTCGACCTTACCCGGAACCTCGATCGACGATCCAGCTGGCTCCCATTCATTCCCTGGTCATGCACAGTCCCGCGGTCTGAACCGGATCAGGACGCCTCGAGCACTCCCGCAAAGGCGTACAGCATCATGTATATGAGTATGCCGTGAAGTGTCTGGGCATCATAAGGAGTTGCGGACATGGAAAAACCGGCGAGTTTCCCTGGTCCCGCCGCTTTGCCAATCTGATAGGCGAACTCGATTACCTCTTCGGCATGCATCCCGAGCGGTTCGTCGCCGAAGTCCGGATTCGCTGCCATATCGAGCACATCCGGATCGATGGTCACCCAGACCTTGCTGGCCGGTTCCGCGATCTGCCGGGCAGTTGCTTCCGCCCACTCATCGAACCCTGCTTTGCGCGCCTGCTTGATCTCCCGCCAGGTGAAGATGTTCTCCCGCTGGACGCCGCGCTCCAGGAACCGCTTGAACGTATCCCGATCGTTGCGGGGTCCCCGCAAGCCAACGTGGTAGTACTGCGCCGGATCAACACCATCGAGCGTGAGAATCTGTCGGGCCCAGGTCGAACCCCAGCTCGGTTCCAGCGGATCATCCTCGTACCACTCGCCATAGCGATTGTCGTGATGAGCATCGAAATTGACCACTGCGGTCTTTCCGCCTGACCGCGCCGCGATCGGTTTGAGCACGCCGTAGGTCGACGGGCCGGAGTTCCCACCCATGGTCACCGGATAGCAACCGGCGTCGAGCATCTGGTTGATTTTCGCCTCAACGTCTTCCAGCAACTGCGACATCTCCGCCGGAATCGGTAGATCGCCGCAATCAGCGACTCGGAGATGCTCGAATACATCGACGTCCAGTTCGGGGAAGTAACCGCCATACTTGATCGCGTTCGCCCGGAAGCTCCCCGGCGTCAGCAGGGTGCCCTCATAGTTCGCAGCAGCGCGACCCATTCTCGTATCCGGGGTCGGAGCCCGCCAGGGTATGCCGAGGAACGCGATATCTGCGTCCTGCAAGTCCGCAGCCGTTCGGGCCAACGGTGCCCCGAAGAGTGTCGGCGTGCTGCCGTAGACCCTGGGGACCTGCATCTTCAGGATCGGATCGGACGGTCGGCGCGGAGTGTATTCACTCACGGGCTACTCCTTTGCACGCATACTGGACGGTTCGCGATGGCGATACCATAGCCCGAGCAGGGACTACGGTAAATACTCGCGGGGATCGATCCAGCGATACCCTGCGTCCCGGGCGAGCTTATCCAGAAAGTATTTGTGCCCCGCGCCGGTCACGACGAACACGCGCTCGGCGTCCTGCTCTCGTGCCGCCTCGTCGATGTTTGCGAACATCTGCTCGTTGCGAAGCCAGTAGTTGTCCCGCTGTCGCTGCCCGAGATCGTTGGTTTCGATTTCGAGCATCTCTACTTCGTAGGCCCAGTACTGCAAGCCGATCTGCTCCGAAGAGTTGAGAAACGTAAGTAGTTCATTTAGCGAGTCGGTGTGCTCATCAGAGTGGCCTGACAGCTCTCGAGCCGATTTGCTCACCTCGGGCAACGCGCGCCAGGCGTCGCCTAACTGCCCACTGATCAGCAGATCCGGCACTTCTTCGTGCATGAACCATCGGGCATCGTCTCCCTGGTAGTCCATACTGATCAACTCATCAACCCCGCTCAACCGGGCCACTTCTTCTGCGATCAAGGCGTCTTCATCTTCTTGTCGGTTGTTCGCCCAGTCAGTGATTTCCTCGTCATGTTCGAGTTCTGGACAGTCCGCGGAATCCCAAAGGAAGTGAGCATTCGCCAGATCCCGGATCAGAAAGTAGGCCCGGCCGAGTTCGCACTGATCAATGTTGTCTCCGCGGTCACCGGAGATCAACTCCTCGGCCTCGTCACGAGACATGTTCCATTCTGCTGCATAACTATCGAGATCGAACCCTGGGCGCCAATCTCGCCCTTCACCTTGCGGCCAGTCCGGCGGAAGATGCTCCACCGCAACGAGATCAGGATCGAACTCCGCCAGCGCCTGATTGATCTCATCAAACTCACTCTGGGTGTAGTCGTGGTCCTCATGGGCAAAGTGTGGTGTTCCCAGAATCAGAATCTCCGGCGCTCCAGCCTCGGGTGCCATCGAACCATCATAGGCATCGAGACTGATATCCGGATCATCCGGAAGTAGCTCGTCCACCGTTGTTGGCTCGTACTGCCAGAGCCAGACGATGATGGACAGAATGACGAGCCCGATAAGGCTCACAACGACGCCAGATCCGATCAGCACGTACCTTGCGACTCTTCGGAACCTTCCAGTACCAGCGTCTGGAGCATTGTGATCAGGATCGTGAACCGAATCGCTCATTTCTGCACCTCACCCGTTCGATCGGCACAAACTGATAACCTGTGAGCACGGTCAAAAATGGTAGTCGTCGTCCAGTCGCACATGCAAACAAGTGCGCCTGTTCCCGGTCGACCGCGCCAACTGGCTCCAGAAGCTGGTGCTATTGGGCCACTGACGATTCGCTATCCGCAGCACATAATGCCTGCAGGCGATGTTTCTCTCGGCGGGAGGTACTAATGAACGATATCCTGGTCATTGTCCCATGCGGCTCAGCGAAGATCTGGGGCAACAACGCGTGGGCCGGGCCGACCGAAGCCTATTACGCCTACACCGGGCCTCCATTCAAGATCAACCGGGCCTACGCCGAGCGGTTCGCCGATCGCTGGGTGATTCTCAGCGCGAAGTACGGCTTCATTCGGCCGAACTTCGTCATCCCGGAGCCCTACAACACCACGTTCAAGAAGAAATCCACCAACCCGGTCCACCTTGACACCCTGCGGCAACAGGTTCAGGACCTGAAGTTGGACACCTTCAAAGTGGCCGTCGGAATGGGTGGCAAAGAATATCGACGGGCGGTCGAACTCGCGTTCGACGGCACCGGCGTGATCACCGTGTTTCCGTTTGCCGGCCTTCCAATCGGAAAAGCAATGAAGGTGATCAAGCACGCGATCGCGATTGGTGATTCCGGAGTTCCCCGACCCGAGCCCCGCCGACCGATTCTCAGCTGACGTTCCCCCTGATCGCCGGTAGCCCGCCGTCTGCGGACAACGTACAATGCCACCCGAACGAAGTTTTCGATATTGCTGTCAGTTCGGGGAGGTTCAGTCATGTCTGGCGGGCGCGAGCGTCACTTTGGCGGGCATACCGTTGTCGGCCCACTCAAGCGGGTCCTGGTTTATCCCCCCGTTCCGCACCGAAACACTGTTTCCTGGGAGGAAATGTCCTACCTTCGCCCGATGGATCACGAAAAAGCCGTTACCGAACACGAAGCATTCCGCCAGCTTCTGCGGGATGCCGGCGCCGAAGTCATCACCGGCGAGATCGACAATCCCCAGCTTCAGGATGCAATCTTCCCGTTCGATCCCGTCATGGTCACCGATGCCGGCGCGATTCTGCTCAGGATGGGAAAACGCGAACGAGAGCTGGAGGTTGAGCTCGCTGAAGAGACGATGCGTGATCTGGGAATCCCGGTCATCGGGCGGATCGAGCGGCCGGGCAAAGTCGAAGGCGGCGATTGTCTCTGGCTGGATCAGCACACACTTGCTGTCGGACGGGGATACCGAACGAATCAGGAAGGTATTCGACAGCTTACGGAGATTCTGCGGCCACTTTACGTCAACGTCCTCGCCTACGACCTCCCTCACTGGACCGGGCCGGATGACTGCCTGCATCTGCTCTCGTTGATTAGCATGGTTGATGACCACCTCGCGGTTGTCTATCGACCGCTCATGGCGTCCTCATTTCTGCAGGAACTCGATCAACGCGGGATCGGATTCATCGATGTTCCGGAAGAAGAATTCTCAACGCAGGGCCCGAACGTGCTGGCGTTGAAGCCTCGTCATTGCCTGCTGCTCAAGGAGAACAAGGTTACCGCGAAACGGCTGGAAGACGCCGGCTGTACCGTTCAGACCTATACGGGTGACGAGATCTCGCATAATCGGACCGGCGGTCCCACATGTCTGACCAGACCGATCCTCCGCGAACACGCCTACTTTCGATAGATAAGTGACGAATGACAGGAGCTCAAATGGCGGACGACAAGCTTCAACGCGTATTCGAGGAAATCGACAACAGCCGCGAACGAACAATCGCTGACCTGCAGAGTATCGTGCAGATACCATCGGTCACCGGCGATGAAGGCGCGGTTCAGGCGCGCGTTGAGCAGATGTTTGCCGAACGCGGGTTAGAGATCGATCGCTGGGAGACCTCTCGGGAAGAGACCGAGCCGTACTTCGAGCATGTCGGTGATCAGCCTCGCTATGACGGGCGCCCGAACGTCGTCGGAATCAGAAAGGGTTCCGGGGGCGGGAAGTCGATCATGCTCAACGCCCACGTCGATACGGTTGACCCGGGAGATCCGTCATTCTGGACCTATGGACCGCACTCCGGACACGTCGACGGTGACCTGCTCTATGGCCGTGGTTCCTGTGACATGAAGGGCGGCCTGGTGACCTATCTGGCCGCGCTCGATGCACTTCAGGCTGCCGGGATCGAACTCGCCGGTGACGTGCAAATCGCTTCGACGGTAGGAGAAGAGGACGGGGGATTCGGCGCGCTCGGAACTATTCTTCGAGGCCACCGCGCAGACGCGGTTCTGATCACCGAACCGACGAAGTTGGCTGCGATTGTCGCTCAAGGTGGGTCGGCGGTCTGTCGCCTGACCGTTACCGGGAAGTCAGCCCATGGTGCAATGCGCAACTCCGGAGTCTCCGCGATCGAGAAGTTCATTCCGATTTTTCAGGACCTGATGGCATTCGAGGCCGAGCGAAACGAGCAGCTCTCCCACCCGCTCTATGACCACATGGAGAACAAGATTCCGATCAGTTTCGGCACACTGCACGCGGGCGACTGGCAGTCGACCGTTCCAGAGACCCTGGTTGCCGAGGGCCGCGTAGGACTCCTTCCGGGCGAAGACATGAAGGATTTCCAGGAGCAGGTCCGCCAGCGGATCATGGCGGTGGCCGAAGCAGATCCATGGATGCGAGATCATCCGCCGAAGCTGGAATGGGTCAGTGGGCAGTTCTCTCCGGCCGAAACGAAGCCGGACGAACCGTTCCCACAGGCCGTTATCGGCGCACATGAACGCGTGACCGGGGAGAAGCCGTCAATCGAGGGAGCTCCCTACGGCGCGGACATGCGATTGTTCATTGAGATCGGCGGAATGCCGTGCCTGATGTACGGTGCCGGGGATGTTGCCGTCGCTCATCAGAACGACGAGCACATCTCAATCACGGATCTGCAGACGGCAACGAAAACCGTCGCAGCCTTGCTGATGGACTGGTGCGGGACCCGATAGCGCGCTATGGTGCAATCAACGGGTTTGAAACGTTGTCTGGCTCGGACAACGGGCACGGATGGCATTCGGGCGGCAAGTCAGGTGGACTGAGATCGAGAATGCTCAGGCTCGCATCTCGCAACATCCGTTGGGTCAGCACGATCGGCAGGCCAACAACGTTGCAGTAACACCCTTCGCAGCGATCGACCGGTCGAAACCGTTGATCCTGAATGGCGTAACTGCCGGCCTTGTCGAACGGATCCCCGGACGCAACATATCGCTCGATCTCCTCGTCCGAGTAATCACGCATAAGAACGGAAGTCGTAGCGTGGTCGCTCCAGAGATGGTCTCTATGCGCCAGGGCAACGGCCGTTGTCACGGTGTGTGGGCGGTTCCGGAGTTGGCCGAGCGTTCGCGTCGCCTCATCGGCGTTTGCCGGCTTTCCGAGAATCTGGCCATCATGCACAACGATCGTGTCTGCCGCGAGAACGGCTGAATTCGGATAACGCCCGACAATGTCCAGCGCTTTGCGTTCAGCCAGCGATTGTGCGAAGGCCGCCGGGTCGTCGACAGAGTCAGGCACCGTCTCGTCGACCTTGGCGGGCAACACGGTAAATGCCACTCCCAGAAACGAGAGAAGCTCACGCCGTCGCGGCGAGGCCGAGGCGAGTATTAGCGGTGTGGCGGAGATCATTCTGGCTCCAGAATCGAAATCGATTCAACATGGTACGTCTGCGGGAACATATCTACCGGGGTAACGTCCTGCAGAGCATATCCCTCATCGACGAGGTAGCGCAGATCACGCGCCAGCGTCGCCGGATTACAGGAAACATAGACGATCCGCTTTGGCTTGAACTCGACGACTTTCTCGAGCGTCTTCTTGTGACAACCCGGTCGAGATGGATCCAGCAGCACAATGTCAGGCTGGATGTTCAGCTCCGGCAGAACGTGTTCCACCTTGCCTTTATAGTAGGCAACATTTGGAACACCCTCAAGATTGACAGCCGCGTCGTCGGTCGCAGACGGCGATTCCTCGATTGCAATGACGTCCCGGACATAGGGCGCCAGCATCACCGCAAATGTTCCGACACCGGCGTAGGCGTCCACTAGCGTCTCGTTTCCGGTCAGCTTCAGCCGCTCACGAACCAGGTCGAACAACCGCTCGGCCTGCTTTGTGTTCGTCTGGAAGAACGATGGGCCGGAAATGCGGAAGCGATTGCCGCGGAGCTCTTCGTCGAACCATGTCTTGTCGCTGGGCAGTTCCGGAGCGACCTCTTCCTGGTTAGGCTGGACAAAGGCATCGCCGGTGTTGACCCCGTAGCGAATGACGACCTGATGCTTGCCCTGGGCAACCCCCTGGAGTCGATCGAGCACCTGGTTGATCCAGGGATGCATCAGCATGCATTCCTCGATAGGGAGAAATCGTCGACCGGATCCGGCGCGGGAAACGAAGCCGAGCTTGCCTTCATCACGGATACTGAAACGGGCGTGATTCCGGTAACCAAACGGCTCGGGCGCCGGCAACGTGTCAGATACCGGTGGATCTTCGAACTTGCCGATTCGTCGGAGCTGTTCGGCGACGACATGTCGTTTCAGCTCCGCCTGGTGGGAGTACTCGATGTGCTGCCACTGACATCCGCCGCAGGTCCCGAAATACGGACACGGCGGTTCAACCCGGTGCGGTGACGGAGTATGAACCTCTTCGACCACGCCGTTCCAGAACCCACGCTTGTTCTGCTCAATACGAACGGTCACCTCTTCGCCGGGAATGCCGTAGTCGGC
>SLMJ01000259.1 GCA_007133615.1 Thermomicrobiaceae bacterium
ACTGCACTTCTCACGCTACATCGATGTGAAAGTCTGGCGAATCAGGCGCGTTCCGCAGGAGGAACTGATCGAGACGGAGAAACACCTGCCGCCTGAACGCCGACCGGAGATGGCTCTGCTGGGTGATTCTGCGGGGTAAACAGCGGGTCGGGTGAGTGTCTCCGGCAAAACGACGGCGACCTCCGTTTCGCCCTACCTGGTGAACCCTGGCCTCGACCGGGGTAGACGGAGCTACTCGGCCTACCGGTCCCGCACCAGCGGCAGCGTTGAGCAGTGAATACCGCCGCCGTTCTTGCGGATCTCGTAGTAGTCGATCTCGATTGTCTCCACACCGGCATGGTTCAGGCGCTCGACGGTTCGCGGGCAGCCCGAATCAATGACTACTTTCCCTGGCTGCAATGCCAGGCAGTTGACCGCGCGGGCCTCGGTCGGCCAGACGTGGATCGGCTCGATATCAAGCTCCTTGAGCGTATCCAGGAACCAGTACGGAAGCCGGGTAACGTTCACCAGCGCCTTGTCGTGGTCGACCATCACAATGCAGCCGTCAATGTGCAGCGAGTGGCCAGTCAGCGGCACGCGGATCAAGTCCACACCCTGTTCGGCGAGCACGTTCTCGACTTGCCGGGTACCGGCCTCGTTCTGTCGATATCCCATCCCGACAACCGCCGTTTGCTCGTTCAGAAAACAGAACGAGCCACCCTCCATCAGTCCGGTACCATGCACCGTGTGGAGAATCGGCATCCCCAGCGAGGCAATAGCGCGTGAGACATAGGCTTCCTCACCACGTCGGCCATAGCCGGGTTCCTTCCCCACCGGCCCCATCCGGCAGATGATCGCGCCACCCTGAACCGCGATCGCCTGGTCCCGGGTGAAAACAGCCTTGGGATCGGTCGGCGAGCCGTCGACGTGAACTACATGAACCCCGTGCTTGACAAGTACATCGACCAGGCCGTCATGCTGTTTCTGCATCAGTGCGAGGTCCGGACCTGTGCGATCCCGCCAGTACCACTGCTCGTCATCATCGATGAGTGCCGCAATCGAGGGGTCGTACTTCTCCGGATCCATCAGGTTGATCTCATCGCCGGGTCGGTGAAGGGCGACCATCCGGAGCGTTCCAACGTCATTCCGGACACCCCACTGCCGTCCCCAGACTCGCTCCTGCATCTCAGGCTCTTCGAAAGCGGGTTCGGCACGAGGAGGCATCCGCTCGAGCACCACATGGTAGTACGCGTCCGAGTTCCGAAGTTCGTCATCTCGTTCGGTCATTCTTGTCTTCTCCAAGTGAGGTTCAGGTGGTTGCGACCGGCGAGCTATAGAGGCGCTCGCGAATATCGATCAACTCATCGCGCAATCGCTGATCGCTGTGCAGGGCTGCCTCGATCTTCTCGATGCCGTGGACGACTGTGCTGTGGTCCCGCTTGCCCAGCGAGTTGCCGATTTCGACGAGCGAAGCGCCGGCTTCTTCGCGGATCAGATACATGGCGATCTGCCGCGGCCGGACCAGATCCTTCCTTCGACCTTTGCCAACGATCTCTGCCCGGCTAATCCCGTAGAACTCGATCACCGCGTTGATAATCTGATCCGAGGTGATCGATTTCCGTCGAAGCTCCAGCGCCTGGTCAGTCATCGCCTGAACAGCCAGTTCCGTCGTCATAGACAGCTGGTGAATCTCGGCCAGTGCAATGATCTTGTTAAGCGCACCTTCCAGTTCCCGGATGTTGCTCTCCACCTTCCGGGCGAGATACTGCACCACCTCCGGCGGAACATCGTGCCCGAGCGCGCGACCCTTTTCGGCAATGATCGCCTCTCGCATCTCGACATCTGGTGGTTGCAGATCAGCGATCAGGCCGCCCTCGAAGCGGGACCGGAGCCGATCGTGGAGTGTCGGGATTGATTTCGGTGGTCGATCACTGCTGATCACGATCTGCTTGCCTGCCTGATGCAGCGCATTGAAGGTATGGAAGAACTCTTCCTGCGTGCTTTCCTTGCCGGCAATGAACTGGATATCGTCGATCATCAGAATATCGATCGTTCGATATCGATTCCGGAACTCCTCGGTATTCTGTGCGCGGATAGACTGGATCAGATCATTCATGAACGCCTCAGAGGAGACGTACTTGATGCTGAGATCGGTCCGTCGGGACCATGCCCGGTGGCCGATCGCGTGCAGCAAATGTGTCTTGCCGAGGCCGACTCCACCGTAGAGAAACAGCGGGTTGAATGACTCCGCCGGACGGTCAGCAACGGCCATCGACGCGGCATGAGCGAGCTGATTACTGGAACCCACCACAAAGTTCTCGAACACGTACTTCGGATTGAGGCCGTGATCGGGTTTCGACGTGAGCTCCAGTTGCTCGGCGGCAATGTTCGCCGGGGTATTCACCGGCGTGGTGGTAGCCGGTTCCTTCCAGCCATTGGTTGCTGGCTGGGACGTCTCGGCAGCAGGACGCTTCCGCTGTCGTTGTGGACGGCGGGACGCACTGGAATGCTCGCCTTGAATTACCGCGAATTGCACAGCAATCGGTCTTCCGGCGATAACCGAAAGCGTCTTCTGAATCGGTACGGCGAATTTGTTTCGAAGTTGCTCTACCGCAAACGAGTTCGGGGCACCGATTGTCGCACAATCATCCTCGAACTCGACGACCTGAGTATTGCGAAGCCAGGTTTCAAAGTTCGCCTGAGAAGTACTTCGCCGAAGATCGTCCAGCGCGGCCTGCCAGAGCTGCTTGGCCTGCATTGGTCGCCCTCATACGAGCCCGGAGGGGGCTGCCCATCCCTGTCCGTCGTCAGTCGATTTGAGATCTTAACACGGCACTGAAATGCGCCGCTAGCCCAATCTGTGACAACCAGTCTAACATGGGTTATCCGCAAACGAAGATCGGGCCCGAGGGCCCGATCAACGCGGGAAGGGAAGGTCGGAGCACGGGCGTGCTCCAGATTCGTTCTGAAGACAAGGCAGGTTAACGTAACAGGCCCGTCATGTTAGTCTACGTACAGCCGGTCAATCCGGTTTTCCGGGCCTGCGAATTGCGGCAACTGACAGGTACCACCCTGCTATTAGACACACTGGGGGACAACTGAACCGTAGAAACCGAGACGCAAATGTGACAGAATCGCGAGGATAGCCTCGTAAGGTATCTGTCCGGAACGGCTATCATCCGGTTGCAGCTCGAGAACAATCTGTAACCCACCTCAAATACTGAACATCCCCGACCGACGGACGCTCAAGGGATTACCCTGGAGGGAAGCAACATGAGTAATCCGCTTCGTCAACTCGCCGACGTTGGCCAGAGTTTCTGGCTCGACAACCTCAGCCGGGAACTGATCGATTCGGGCGAATTGAGATCGCTGATTGACAGTGATGGATTGCGCGGCATTACGTCCAACCCCACGATCTTCGAAAAGGCGTTTTCCAGCGGTGATTCCTACGACAGTGAGATTGCCCGCCTTGCCGGTGACGGCCTCAGTGTTGAACAGGTCTTCGAAGAACTCGCGATCGCTGATATCCGCGATGCAGCCGACATGCTTCGACCGATCTACGACGACACAGGCGGCGCCGATGGCTTCGTTTCACTGGAACTGCCGCCATCACTGGCCTATGACACCGAAGGGTCGATCGCCGAAGCCAAGCGACTGTTTGGCGCGGTGGACCGACCTAACGTGATGATCAAGGTGCCGGGAACTGCCGAGGGATTGCCGGCAATCGAGACGCTGCTGACCGATGGCGTCAACGTGAACATCACTCTGCTCTTCTCGCTGGATGATTATGACAATGTGGCAGATGCATACCTCCGGGCGATGAATGCCCGGGTGGAGAGTAATCGACCGCTGAATACCGTCGCTTCGGTCGCAAGCTTTTTCGTAAGCCGGGTGGACAGCGAAGTCGATGGCCGCTTGCAGGAGATCGCCGATTCAACCGGGGATCCAGAGACGCGGGCGAAAGCCGAGGGATTGATCGGCAAGGTCGCGATCGCAAACGCCCGGATCGCCTACCAGCATTTCCGCCAGCGATTCACTGACAATCCGGAGTTCCAGAAACTGCAGGAGCAGGGCGCCCAGATCCAGCGTCCGCTCTGGGCAAGTACCAGCACCAAGAATCCGGATTACCCGGATACGCTCTACATCGAGGCGTTGATCGGGCCGCACACGGTTGAGACGATGGCCCCGAACTCGGTCGACGCATTCCGTAATCATGGCACCGTCACCGTAGCAATCGAAGACGACCTGGATGACGCCTATCAGGCGATGGAGACGCTGCGCAATCTGGGCATCAGCTACGACGATGTGACCAGAAACCTTCAGGAGAAAGGCGTCCATCTATTCGCCGAATCCTACGATCAGTTGCTGGCGGGACTCAGTGAGAAGATGCGAAAACTTCAGGGTCCGGAAGCCAACGTATCCTGCGCAAACATGGACATGGTCGAACCGGGGTTGCAGGACGCGCGGGGAAAGCTGACAGACCAGCAGGCGGTCGAGAAACTGCTGGCCACTGATCCCTCGCTCTGGAGTGACGATCCCGAGATTCAGGAGAAGGTGCGGAACCGGCTGGGATGGGTCCACGCGCACAAGTGGATGCGTTCCCGACTGGAAGAATTCGATGAGCTCAAGCAGGATATTCGCTCCGCTGGCTTCTCGCGGGCCATACTGCTGGGTATGGGCGGGAGTAGTCTGGCGCCGGAGGTGCTCTTCAACAGTCTCGGAAACCGGAACGGGTTCCCCGAGTTGACGGTGCTCGATACCACCAACCCGGATACCATCAGTCGAATTCGGAACTCGCTCGATCTTCAGAAGACGCTGTTCATCGTAAGCTCAAAGTCCGGCAGCACGATCGAAACTGCCACGCTCATGAGCTACTTCTGGAATGAAACCGCCAACACGCTGGGAACGGAACAGGCCGGAAAGCACTTCATTGCGATCACCGACGAGGGCTCGGCACTCGAGGAACAGGCGAAGGGCCTCGGATTCCGGCACGTCTATCTGAATCCAGAGGACATCGGCGGTCGATATTCGGCGATCTCCTACTTCGGACTGGTTCCGGCAGCGGTTATCGGGCTCGACACCTCGAACCTGCTGACTCATGTCCCGGACGATCACGCTGATATCGAGCTCGGGCTCACACTCGGAACGCTGGCCCGCTACGGTCGGGACAAACTGACGTTCATTCTTCCCGACCGGATCATCGGGCTGGCCGACTGGCTGGAACAGTTGATCGCGGAGAGTACCGGCAAAGAAGGAACCGGCATCGTCCCGATCAGTCGGGAACCGGTTGCCGGTGCCGAGACCTACGGGTCAGACCGGGTCTTCGTCGGTATGCAGCTAATGGACGGGGTGGATCGCTCGATCGATACATTCATGCGAGCAGTCGAATCAGCCGGGCATCCGGTGATCCGGATCAACATCCCGGACATGAGCCACCTCGCCGCGGAGTTTTACCGGTGGGAAGTGGCAACAGCGATCGCCGGCGCGGTGCTTGGGATCAATCCGTTCGACGAGCCAAACGTCCAGGAAGCCAAGGATCTGACCAATCAGCTGCTCGATGAGTGGAGAGAAATCGGCGAACTGCCAGTACCGATCGCAACGCAGGCGTCGGACGCCGTTTCAGTTGCCGGTGGTGATCCCAGTTCGCTCAGGGATCCATTCAAGTGGTTCCTCAATCAGGTTCGTCTCGGTGACTACCTCGCCATTCTTGCGTACACCGACAACCGGCCGGAAGTCAACGAGCGACTGGCCGAAATCCGGCGACTTCTGCGAGACCGGCTCGGCGTCGCGACAACGCTGGGGTATGGACCACGCTATCTGCATTCGATCGGCCAGCTGTACAAAGGCGGTCCACCGATGGGCGCCTTCCTCGAAATCGTTACCCTGCCGAATGAATCGATCGAAATTCCCGATCGAGACTATCCATTCGAGGCGCTCTTCGCCGCGCAGGCGCTTGGAGATTTCCAGGCACTTCAGGAACGATCCCGGCCAGTGCTCCGGCTGGTTACCACCGGAGACGAAATCGGCGCGCTGGAAGAGATCGTCAGCTCGGTCGTAACGGCAGCGATCCAGTAGCAACCGCATCCGGGTAACCGGAATGACGTGGGGGAGCAGGGCATAACATGGAACTGGCAATTCTCGGCCTTGGCCGCATGGGCAGCAATATGGTCAAACGACTCCGGCGCGATGACCATCGGGTTATCGCCTGGAACCGCAGTCCAGAACCGGTGAAGGAAGCAGAGGCAGATGGCGCTGTCGGCGCGTACTCGATCGACGACGTTGTCAGCCAGCTTTCAACTCCTCGGGTCATCTGGATGATGGTCCCACACGGAGACCCGGTGGACAGCATGATCGAAGATCTGCTGCCGAAGCTCGACTCTGGCGACATTCTGATCGACGGCGGCAACTCCAACTGGAAGAAATCCGTGGAGCGCGCCGAAAAGGTTCGCTCACGTGGAGTGAATTACCTTGATATCGGCGTCAGTGGCGGGATCTGGGGCCTGGAAGTCGGCTACTGCCTGATGATCGGCGGTGACGAAGCCAGCTACCGGCATGCCGAGCCCGCGTTCAAGACGCTCGCACCGGAGGACGGGTACTTGCTCGTTGGTGACAACGGCGCCGGCCACTACACGAAGATGATCCACAACGGCATTGAATACGGAATGATGCAGGCCTACGCCGAGGGGTTCGAACTCCTGGACGCCTCTCCGTACGACGTGGACATGAAAGCCGTCGCCGATCTCTGGAACCAGGGCAGCGTGGTGCGTTCCTGGTTGCTGGAGCTTGCCGGCCGTGCCTACGAGGCCGATCCCGCAATGGAGTCGATCCGCGGGTACGTCGAAGACTCTGGCGAAGGACGCTGGACAATCGAGCAATCGATCGACACCGCCGTTCCCGCACCAGTACTCACCCTGGCGCTTATGATGCGGTTCCGTTCCCGCCAGGAGGACTCCTACTCCGCACGTGTTGTCGCGGCATTGCGGAAGGAATTCGGCGGGCACTCCGTTAAATCAAGCGACAAATAGTCGCGTCTGCCAGGCAATCGACCAATAACTGTGAATGAGGGACTCCAGTGGACCCGCAAGCAACGAACTCGACGCTCGACAATCCACTGCGAGAAGGGCTCAGCCTCGAACGATTACCATCGCCATGTGCAATGGTGATTTTCGGCGCATCGGGCGATCTGACCCGGCGAAAGCTGATGCCGGCACTCTACGATCTTGCGCTGGAAGGGTTGCTGCCGCCAGGGTTCAGTGTCGTCGGAGTTGCCCGTAGCGAGAAATCGAATGATGAGTTCCGCGAAGAGGTCCGTGAGTCCATTCGCCAGAATGCCCGCCGGACTCCGATCGACGAAGGTCTCCTCCGCACGTTTGAAGAGGGCATCAGTTATGTGGCGGGCGACTTCTCATCGCCGGACGCCTACGCCCGGATTTCCGAGGAACTCGACCGGCTCGACCGCGAACGAAATACGAGCGGGAACCGCGTCTACTATCTGGCAACACCACCCTCGGCGTACGCCGAGATCGCCTGCAAGTTGTCTGAACAGGGCCTCGTTCAGCCGATTGAGGACGAGAGCTGGACGCGGCTGATTGTCGAAAAACCATTCGGGAACGATTACGACAGCGCCCGTGAACTGAATCAGACACTGCTGCAGTACTTCTCCGAAGACCAGATCTACCGGATCGACCATTATCTGGGCAAAGAAACGGTCCAGAACATGCTGGCGTTCCGGTTCGCCAATGGGATCTTCGAACCCCTCTGGAACCGGACCTTTATCGATCACGTTCAGATCACCGTGGCAGAAAGCATCGGGATCGAAAACCGCGGCGGGTACTATGATCAAGCCGGCGCGCTGCGGGATATGGTTCAGAACCACATGCTCCAGCTCCTGAGTCTGGTTAGCATGGAGCCTCCGCCAGCGTTCGACGCCGATAGCGTCCACGACGAAAAGGTCAAGGCGCTGCGTTCGATCCGGCCGATTCAACCTGAAGAAGTCGACTACTACACGGTGCGAGGCCAGTACAGCGAGGGCTGGGTGATGGGACAGCCCTACCCCGGCTACCGGGATGAGGCCAGAGTCGATCCAGCATCGACAACCGAGACGTACGTTGCGCTGAAACTGTTCATTGACAACTGGCGCTGGGCTGGCGTTCCGTTCTATCTCCGGACAGGGAAACATCTACCGCGCAGGGTATCTGAGATTTCCATCCAGTTTCACAAAGCGCCACACCCTCCATTCGCGGAAAATGTGACACAATCGTTGGAACCGAATGTGCTTGCTATTCGGATACAGCCGGATGAAGGCATCACATTGAAGACAACGGCGAAGGTCCCGGGGCCAAGCATGCGCTTACGCTCGGTCAACATGGGATTCCTTTACGGCACATCGTTTCTTGTCGAGTCGCCGGATGCGTACGAGCGATTGCTGCTGGACTGCATGCTCGGGGATTCGACACTCTTCCCGCGTCGGGACGGGATCGAAGCATCGTGGGAGCCGATCACACAGATCCTGCGCGGCTGGGAAGCAACGGGCGTTGAGAACCTCCCCGCATATTCAGCCGGCACATGGGGACCGGAAGAAGCAGATTCGTTCATGGAACGTGATGGTCGACAATGGCGGCAGCCCTAGGGGCAGGGCTCCAGCGCGGAAAAGAGGGCATCGATGAATGGTGCCAGTAACCGATTCGAACGCAGTTTCGACTACGAAACTGCGATGGATCTTCAGACCATCGAACAGGAGATCGCCCAGCTCTGGCACCCCGATTCCCGGGGCGATGATCCGATTACCAGTCTGGCAACGCGGGCCAGCGTGCTCAATCTGATCGTCGTTACACCTGATCAGGAGTCAACGGACCACGCTCAGGACGTTGCAGAACGGCTCTCGAAAATTCATCCCTGTCGGGTGATTCTGTTCCATCAGACACTGGCTACCGGGCGGCGTCCGGTGCCGGACATTCATGCAACCTGTGAAGCAGGAGGCGACGAGCCATCGGTTCCGTGCATCGAGCGTATCCGGATTCCGGTCAGCCGGCAGATGTATCCCCAGCTTTCCGCACTGGTGCAACCATTGATCATTCCCGAGCTTCCGGCATATCTCTGGTGGCTCGGGCAACCGGACACCGCCGATCCAACGTTCATTGCGATGGCGAGGGCATCCAACCTCACCATCCTGGACTCACTGAACTTCGATTCCACGAATGATCTGAGCTCGATCTTCGAACTGGAGGGCCAGCTTCCTATCCGCTCCTCGATTGCAGACGTGAACTGGCAGCGACTGCAACCGTGGCGCGAGTTGACGGCGCAGTGCTTCGACATCCGATCGATCCAGTGGTCGCTCTCGTGCATCCGGGAAGTAGAAATCGATGCTGGACAGATCAACGGTCGAGCTCTTCCGGTGCAGTCGCTATTGCTGACTGCCTGGCTCGCGCACTGTCTCGGATGGCAGCCGTTTGAAGCACGTCGTACCCGGGATGATCGCTGGTACATTGGAATGTACGATCAACACGGCGAGCATGTCCGGATCATTCTGCGTTCGAGGCCGAGTGAACCAGCCTGGGCCGGACACATGCTATCCATGTCCATGTCTGCCCAGAACAGCCAGGGAGAGCAATCGTCAATCACGTTGAGTCGGAGCCGGGAGTCCTCACTGATTCGGATGAACGCCCGAACCGGCCTGGCAAACACGCTCCATCACGCAGTTCACCACCCGCTTCTTCCCGATGAAGCACTGCTGGTGCCGATTCTCGAGACGACAACTCGCGACCACCTGTTCGATTCATCGCTTGAACGGGCGGTGGAAATCATGGATCTGTTTGGAAAACCGGAGGCTACGTGACCACCATCAGGACCGAGGTTTACGAGGACGCCGATCAGCTTGCACGATCCGTGGCCGAACGCGTCATCACAATCGTCGATGCGGCGATCAATGCGCGCGGATCATGCGCGATCGCACTGGCCGGCGGATCGACCCCGAAACGCCTGTACGATTTGCTCGCCTCGGACGAGTTCCGGGACCGGATAGACTGGACCCGGACACAGCTGTTCCTTGGAGATGAGCGCTTCGTTCCGCCGGACCATCCGGATTCCAACTTTCGAATGGCGAAAGAGGCGCTGATCAATCACGTACCGGTCCCGGAATCCCAAACCTTCCCGGTTCGCAGCGAAATGGAACCCGACGCAGCGGCTTCCCACTGCGAAAAGCAGATCCGAGCAAACGTGCCGACCGGACAGGACGGGCTTCCGGTCTTCGATCTCATTCTCCTGGGTATCGGTGATGATGGCCACACAGCGTCGCTCTTCCCGGGCACGAACGCACTGGCTGAGAACAATCGCCTCGTCGTCGCCAACGATGTTCCCCAGCAGGAATCCACACGTATCACGTTCACGATCCCGTTGCTTCAGGCCGCGAACGAGACCATTGTTCTGGCGACTGGAGCGGGCAAGGCCGAAGCGGTCGCAAAAGCGATCGAGGGACCTCAGAACATCGACGAAACGCCATGCCAGATCCTGCGGGAGTCACGCGGTGCGGTAACCTTCGCGCTTGATCGAGAGGCCGCCGCGGGTCTGTCGACCTAGGGCTCAGCGATCTCGATTACCGGAACCATGGACCAGTCAAACTGATCCACATTGTCCTGGCCAATCACATGAAGCTGGTCCAGGCAATTCTGCGCGTCATGGACCAGTTTCTCTGTGTCGACGCCCATGCACTGCGGGCGGTATCGACCGACTTTTTCGATCCCGCCACTGAGCAAACCCACTGCCCCTCGCCAGTTGTCGTTGCGGAGATGATGGAACGCGACTCCGATCTGGAGAATCCCCTGGTAGAGGTACCGGACGTCGTCGGCTTCTGCCCGCCAGGTGTCCTCCAGCACCTCGTGACACTCGTAGTATTCGCCCCGGTTGTACATCGCGATCCCCTGTCGAAGCCCGTCTGGAGCCCGATCGTCGCAACGCGGGTTCATAGAGCCCCCATTTTCGGTGCGGCTAAACTGTTCTTTACGGCACGCGACTTGATACGCTTACCATGTGGCGACCAGCCGCGCAGGGATGTCGCCAGCATCGCAGTCATCATTCGGGACAGAATCGGAGATATCATACATGGCACTCAGCTTCACCGGTTTGCGCCGCTCGTTCGCTCTGCTCAGCATCATTATGGCCGGAGCGCTCATTCTCGCAATCGCACCTGCCGCAATCTCGGCCGAAGACGATACGAAATCCATCGAAGGGTTCCAGCCGATCACGATCAGCGAAACCATGTTCACTGATCTCGAGAGCGTCGCGGACGATCTCGATCCGATGACCATGTTCATGATCTTCATGCAGCTGGAAGACCTGGGCGAGTTCGATACGAATCTCGACAAAGAAAGCGTCCACGAACTGGACAGCCTGGATGAACTCAATGATCACCTCGGTGGTGAGTTGAGCGAACCCGGATATCTGCCAGATGGCTTCTCTCTCGACGACGCCCACTTCGGAGCAACCGACGCGGGATACGCCACCGCGACGATCAACGTAGAGGTCGCGCGGTCGATTACGCGGCTCCTGGATCTCCCGCCGGAATGGCTGCCAGATCCTGCCGAGCACGAAACGATCACAATGTCCGTCGACGTCCCCGAGGCGGGAATGATCGGCTATCGCTCCGGCTTTGAAATGCTGATGGTCGGGCAGATGGATCTCCCGGAAGCTGACATTCCGGATGAGGTTGATCTCGATCTGCTGCGTGAAGCGATTCTGGACGATCCACGTATGCCCGACGAGCTGGCGGATCAGCTCGGCGCCATCGACAACTGGGAAGAGACCGTTCCGGTTCCTGTTCCCGAGGATGCAACCTATGAAGACCTGGACTTCAACGGCAATCCAGGCTTCCTGCTGACGATGCAGGACGAAGGTGGCGTAATTGTCTGGGAAGCCGACGGAACGCTGCACTTCGTTGGTGGATCAGTTGATGTCGACGAGCTTCGCGAGATCGCTGAATCAATGCAGTAATTGCCTTGAGATTTCGGGTCCTTCTTCCGACCACAGAAGGGGGACCCGTCAGTCGCTCGATCCCGATTACTTCTCTGCCAGGTCAGCCAGAAGCCGGAGTTCGTCGATCACGTAGCGAGTGATCAGGAAGTTCTCGCGCACTACCTCTCGACCAGCCTTGCCGAGCCGGGTTCGCAACTCGCGATCATTCAGCAGCTCGGTAACCCGTTCCGCCATGCTGTCTTCATCATGTGGATCGACCAGGTAGCCTCCGGTACCGTGTGGCATCTGGATCGGGATACCACCGGTGTTACCGGCAACCATTGCCGTCCCCTTCCAGAGCGTCTCCGAGACAATCAGGCCGAAGCCCTCCCGGATGGACTTCTGCACCACCACATCGGAATCCCGCTGGAACACGTTAACTTCCATGTTACCGATGCCAGTCAGATTTGTTGCCACCAGGATGTCATCGTCACCATCGGTTTCCTTGCGAATCTCCGCCATCAGATCCCAGGCTTCCGGGTCATCGAGCGCCATCGATCCCAGCAGCGCCAGTTGAAGCCCAGGCACCTGTTTTCGGGCCTTCTGAAATATCCGGATGACCCCCAGAGGATCCTTCCACGGATCGAACCGGGATACCTGTGTCATCACCGGTCGCTCGGTATCGATTCCCACCCATGCCATGATCCGGCGGCATTGCTCCGGTGTCAGGTCGAAATTCTTCGGACTCAACGGATCAATTCCCGGCGGGATCAGGGCGATATGGTGATCGCGAAGTTTCTCCGGAACGAACTTGTCCAGCGTGAAGACCAGCGCATCATATTCGTCGATATAGGGCTTGAGGAAGTCCAGCACCGTTTCATTGGGCTCCGATGTATCAATATGGCAGCGCCAGACCCACTTCGCGTCTCCACGACCGTGCATGTGCAACAACGGAACGGGCTGGGGATCGTGAATGACGACCAGATCATACCCGTGCTCAAACTCGTGTGCATTGAAGTGGTTCTGCAGGAGGTAGGTTTCCCGGTCTTCATCGGGGAGATCATACGGCGCACCCTGCAGGGCGTTGTGAAACCGTTTGGTGACTTCGAAGAACCTGGTCTCGCCGGAGATCACCCGCCAGTCGACGTTCAATCCCATTCCCCGCTGCAGGGCCAGAGCAGACCGCAGCAGTTCAGAGACGCCGCCGCCATATGGAGTCGCGTTGACATGGAGAATTCTCCGGTTTCGCAACTTGTCTGCGAGTTCGCGTAGCTCGTCTGCCTGCTCCCGTGTGATCAACGGCAGATAGTCCTCAAGAGGCTCGGTGGCGATATCGACCAGATTCAGCAAAGCTCCCCCGTCCCAGCCAGTGCCTGTGCCGTTTTATTAGTCTGATGATAGTATCACGCTGAACCGGGTTGCCCTTTCAACAGATCCGAACTCAGGCGAATGATGCAGCCCGGGGCGTGGGAGCGCCTGGCACGTACGACTCGATTGCGTCCGAACTCGGGACGGAGAGGACTCACCATCATGTACGTGCGAGTAATGCACTTCACCTGCCGGGAAGAGACGGAGAAACGAGATATTCAGCGGGTCTACCGCATGATTGTCGAACAGGCCCGGAAGACAGACGGCTTCATCGGAGGCACGCTGATGATGCGCGAAAACACCTGCCTCGGAATGGCGATGTTCTACTGGCGTGACGAGCAAGCGGCCGGCAGCGCGGGACCGGGGATTGTGGAGATCTTCGGCAAACACGCCCATGATCTCCTGGATTACCCACCGGATGTCGAAGGCTATCACGTCATCGAGAACGGCATACTTCCGGATCATTCTTGATTGGAAGGGCACCATCGTGAGCACCAGCCCGCTTGTCAGCACGTTTTCAATCGTCGCCCGTGAGCCCGACACGGGCGATCTTGGCGTTGCCGTACAGTCAAAGTTTTTCGGGGTCGGTGCCGTCGTCAGCTGGGCCAGAGCCAATGTCGGTGCGATCGCTACTCAGTCGCTGGCAAACACGAGCTACGGTACCCGAGGGCTTGCACTCCTCCAGGCGGGTTGGAGTGCTCCAGACGTGGTCGACTATCTCATTCAGGTTGACCCCGACCGGGCTATGCGGCAAATTGGCCTTGTCGACAAGCAGGGAATCGCGGCAAACTACACCGGCACGGGATGCTTTCCGTGGGCAGGTGGGCACGTCGGCAACGGTTACTGCGTGCAGGGGAATATTCTGGTCAGCCAGGATACCACCGACGCAATGGCCAATGCCTACGAGTCAACGTCCGGCCGGTTTGCACACCGATTGATCAGCGCCCTGGAAGCCGGTCAGGTGGCCGGCGGGGACAGCCGGGGCCAGCAGTCGGCAGCGATCTACATCGTTCGGGACCGTGCCGGATACGGTGGCGGAACAGACCGGCTGCTTGACCTGCACGTGGAGGATCACCAGACACCGATCGCTGAATTGCGGCGACTCTACGACCTGCACCATGTGTTCTTCGGGACAGACGAAGTTGTCCTGGAATCACTAACGGACGAACTCTCCGCAACAGTCGGCCGGAAACTGGTTCAGCTCGGCTATCTGGAAGCTGGCAACGAGGATGATCGGACACGCGTTCAGTCTGCACTGCACGACTGGGCTGGTAACGAAAATCTGGAAGAACGGCTTCGTAACGACGATCAGATCGATGCCGTCATCCTCCGTTTTCTGGATGACCAGACCGGCTGATCAACCCTGCACACGCACCACATTTTCCGCAAAACGACAGTCATTCCAACTGAATGCTGGGAACAGGTAAGGCAAGCTGTTGTACTGGCGAATCGCCCTGCTATTCGTTGTTCTGGTCTCCGCGCTGCTCGTCCCTGTTGAGGTACGGGCGCAGGAGCAACCTCCGCAGCAACCCGAGGAACGGGCAAGCTCGCAGACCCTGCGTGCCGAAGTTGTCGAGATTCTCGAAGAAGGCATGCACGACCTCGGCCCGATCACACAGCCCTATCAGATCCTCACAGTCGAACTGCTCGAGGGAGCTCGCGAGGGAGAAATCGTCGAGGTCGAGGTCGGGGTAATCGACCTCAACACCACGGAACACCTCTACGAGTCCGGAGACCAGGTCTTCGTGTCATATACCCCGGCAACCGAACCGGGACAGGAAGAGATGTTCATCATTACCGACCGGGTTCGGACAACTCCGATGCTGGTGCTCGCCGCAATGTTCGCCGCGGCGATTATCGCGCTCGGTCGCTGGAAGGGTGTCCGGGCGATTATTGGCCTCGCGTTTACATTCGCGGTCATCATCTACTTCCTGATTCCGCGAATCCTGGATGGTGCCAACCCGGTCACGATCAGTGTGCTGGCGGCGATATTCATCTTTATGTTCACCTTGTATATCGTCCACGGCATCGGCAGGATGACAACCGCCGCGGTGATGGGGACCAGTGTCAGCTTGATGATCACCGGCTTGCTGGCGTTCATCTGGGTGAGATTATCGTCGCTGACCGGACTGGCGTCCGACGAAGCTGCATTTATTCAGGTCATGGTTGGTGGCGAAGGCATCAACATGCAGGGGCTGCTGCTCGGCGGCATCATCATCGGCGCCCTCGGTGTCCTGGATGACGTCACTGTGAGCCAGAGCTCCACGGTGTTCGAGCTTCGCAAAGCCAATCCGAAACTGACGATGGCGCAGCTGTTTTCATCCGGGATCACCGTTGGACGGGATCACATCGCGGCGACCGTCAACACCCTCGTGCTCGCGTATGCGGGTGTAGCGCTGCCGCTGCTGATACTCTTCACGCAGTTGAACGAACCCGTGATGCACGTTCTGAATCGCGAGATTCTCGCGGAAGAGATCGTACGCACGCTTGTCGGCAGCCTCGGGCTCATCTGTGCTGTGCCACTCACAACAGCCATTGCCGCGTACATGGCAGTCAACAGCAAGCCGGAAGATATCGCCGAGTATCACCACGGGCATCATCACTAGCATTGAACGATCTGATGCACACCACCCCCTCTCCCAGCATTGGGAGAGGGGGACAGGGGGGTGAGGGCCACTCGCCTACATCCGACCGAACGCTCGCCGGCCGGATCGCGCCATCTTCTGCCGGTGGACAGCCTGCGGATCCCGGAAGAACCACACAAGCACTGCTCCGGCGACGAATCCACCGACGTGCGCCCAGAACGCGATTCCTCCGGCCGCCTCACCCGCACCTTCGAGCGCCGCTACCCCGGACATCAGCTGCATCACGAACCAGAGACCCAACACCAGAATTGCCGGTACCGCGAAGAGCAGCGGAATACCAATGAAGATCAGCACCCGCACCATCCCGGTCGGGAAGAGCAGCAGATAGGCGCCCATAACCGCTGAGATCGCGCCACTGGCGCCAATCATCGGGATCGCGCTGTTGGGATCGAACGCGATGTGCGCGACGGCCGCAGACAGTCCGCCTGCCAGGTAGAACAGCAGATAGCCGACGTGGCCCATCGCATCTTCGATGTTATCGCCGAATACCCAGAGAAAGAGCATGTTCCCGAGAAAATGGGCGATGCTGCCGTGCATGAACATTGATGTGAAAACCGTCGCGTAGACGGACATGCTCTCGGTGCTGATGGACGGGAACGTCGAGGTAAGATCGCCCGGTATCGCGCCGTAGGCAAAGACAAACTGCTCGAGATCGGCCATGGCCAGGGTCAACTGATAGATGAAGACACCCAGATTACCCAGGATCAGCAGCCAATTGATAAACGGCGTAGCACGTCGACCGCGATTATCGTCGCCGATCGGGATCACAGGTGGATACTCCCGTTAGTATGAGTTGATTGATGCGAGCGGGATCAAACACGGGTTGGCGAAGTAATGCAGTGGATCAGCGCAGGGCCACGTCTGAGGTGGCCCATCGAAGTCGTTAATCGTGACAGCGGATCAACCGCCTGTTACCGGGAGTCCCCGCCGGTGAGATTTCCGAAGAACTCTCGCACCCCGCCGGTTACCCAGTTCATGACCTTACGTCGGGTCTCCGCACCGCGATCTGGCGCGAAAAATATCCCGATCAGCAATCCATACGTCAAGAACTTCAACGCCGTCTGCAATCGGCTCAACATCGATCCTCCTGGTCAGCTTTCTACGCGTCAACCACTCTGGTGGCCGCGGCCACCGGAAACCTGCTCGTCTGCGGATGTCTCCGCGCCGGGCTCATGATCCCCGCGCTCATCATCAAACGGCAGATCCATCGCGGCGATCTTTCCGCTCAATTCCTGGGCACGCTCGGCGGCCAGATCCATGTACTGGGTAGCACGTTCCTTGCCCTGATTGACGACCGGCGACGCCTTTTCCCTCACGGGTCCAGTGGACTCCATGAATTTCGACTCGATCTCCTGACGCAGCGCCTGTCCGCTTTTGGGTGCCGCCAGCAGACCGGCAACCGCACCACCGATTGCTCCGAGAATCAACCCGGCGATAAGAGAACCGTTCCCTCGTCCATTCGGGTTCGCCATCTCTGCCTCCAGCTAACATTTTGCCTGACATCTGCCGCACGGCCGGGTCCCCGACCGGGATTTGCAGTGTCACTGTCGCAGCTATGATACCAACCAATCTGGTCAACTCGCGTTCACAGGCGAGAAGTGCCTGCTGTGCTATTATCGGAAAGACGAGATTTGCACGGTACCGGCGCATGCCGCCACAAGGGATGGCGCCGTTCTCATCAGCGGGAGTATGGGATGAATATCCACGAGTACCAGGCTGCTGAAATTCTCAAGCAGTATGGGATCCCGATCAATGAAGGGATCGTGTGCGACTCCGCGGATGCTGCCGCAGAGGCAGCGCAGAAAATCGGCGGCAAAGTCGTTATCAAGGCACAGGTTCACTCCGGCGGACGGGGGAAAGCCGGAGGTGTCAAGCTCGCTGACTCGCCAGACGAGGCACGCTCGGTGGCCAGCGAGATTCTCGGGCTCGATATTAACGGCCACATCGTCCACATGGTCATGGTCGCGCCTGCAGTCGATATCCAGCGCGAGGTCTACCTCGGAGCGGTGATCGACCGCGACGGCCGTGGCGTAACGGTGATGGCGAGCGCCGAGGGTGGCGTTGAGATCGAAGAGGTTGCGAAAGCAACGCCGGAGAAGATCCACACGGAAACCGCGCACCCGTATCTCGGGCTGCGCGACTACCAGTGCCGCCGCCTCGCCTTCAAGCTCGGCCTGGAAGGCAAGGAAGTCGGTGGATTCGCGAAGATCGCAAAACAGGTTCACAGGGCGTTCGTCGAGAAGGATGCCGGTCTCTGCGAGATCAACCCGTTGATCATCAACGGAGATGGCGAATGGCAGGCGATCGACTCCAAGATCACGATCGACGACAACGCGCTGTATCGACAGAAAGACGCTGAAGAACTCCGTGACCTGCGCGAGGAAAACGAAATCGAAGTGCAGGCGCGCTCTCACGGGATCAGCTTCGTGAAGCTGGATGGCAACATCGGCTGCATGGTCAATGGCGCCGGGCTTTCCATGGCGACCATGGACGCAGTCAAGTTTCAGGGTGGCGAACCAGCCAACTTCCTTGACGTCGGGGGTGGCGCTAGCGCGGAGCAGGTCACCACGGCCCTGAATCTCGTGCTTGCCGAGCCAGACGTGAAGGCAGTACTGATCAACATTTTCGGCGGAATCACCCGCTGCGACGTCGTAGCACAGGGACTGCTGGAAGCGATGGGCAAGATCGACGTCGATGTACCGTTCGTCATCAGGCTGATTGGCACGAACCAGGCAGAGGGGCAGAAACTGCTCTCCGATGCCGGAATCACCGTTGTCGAACGTATGGACGAAGCAGCGAAGCAGGTCGTCGCCGCCGCAAAGGGCGCGGCGTAACGCAGGCAGGGAGGATTCCGTGAGCATTCTGGTGAACAACCAGACCCGGTTGCTCGTCCAGGGGATTACTGGTCGGGAAGGTTCGTTCCACGCCGGCCAGATGGTCGAGTACGGAACAAACGTCGTTGCCGGCGTCACGCCAGGCGGACTCGGCAAGGAAGTCCATGGCGTACCGGTGTTCAACACCGTCTCAGACGCCGTTGAAAAGACACAGGCAAACACATCGATCATCTACGTCCCCGCGCCATTCGCCGCAGACGCGATTTACGAGGCGACCGATGCCGGGATCAAGCTGATCATCTGCATCACCGAAGGCGTACCGACGCTGGACATGGTGGCCGTGTACCACTACGTCCGGGAGCATGGCGCTCGCCTGATTGGGCCCAACTGCCCCGGTTTGATCACCCCGGATGAGGCGAAAGTCGGCATCATGCCTGGCTACATCCATTCCCGGGGACCTGTCGGTCTGGTTTCGCGCTCGGGCACGTTGACCTACGAGGTCGTCAACGCCCTGACCGAAGCCGGGCTGGGCCAGTCGAGCGCGGTCGGCATCGGTGGAGACCCGATCATCGGGACGAACTTCATCGATGTACTGGAGCTCTACCAGAACGATCCAGAGACCGAGGCGATCGTGATGATCGGCGAAATCGGTGGTTCAGACGAGGAGCAGGCAGCGGAGTACATCAAGAAGCATGTCACCAAGCCGATGGTCGGCTTCATCGCCGGTCAGACCGCACCGCCCGGCAAGCGGATGGGCCACGCTGGAGCGATCATTTCTGGTGGCGAAGGAACTGCTGCCGCGAAGATCGAGGCGCTCAAAGCCGCTGGCGTGAAGGTCGCAGACACCGCGGCAGGTGTCGCGGACATCATGAAAGCGGAGATGAAGGGGTAGAACACCCTCACCCCCTGAAGACAGTTCACGTAGGGGCGGACGACCCTGTCCGCCCGTTTCACCTACCTCGCCTACACGGTCCCACAGGGGCGTGGGACCCTACAGCGAATCATCGCCCTCATCTCAGCGATTTCGATCATCCTCATCCGACTGAATCTGCTCGAAGATGTCCATGGTCTTGGTTGGATCACCCGGCCGTGAACCTCCTGCTGCCGGAGAGCCCATCTCCGGATGCAGCAGCCGCTGCGCACGGTCTCGCACGGACTCGAACTGACTTTCTGCCGCTGCGTTCGCAATATCCGGTGCCCGGTGATGACGCCACATCAACTTCGCGGCATCATCAGCCAGGACCTCGTCATCTCCGGTCAGAAGTGCCTGCAGAACCGGAGCAGCCTCTCGCGTCGTTGCGTTCTCACCCAGAGCAAGGAGCGCCGTCCGGCGAGCCCAGTGCGGTGATTCTGGATCAAGCGCGGTGAGCCCGGCAGATTCAATTGCATCGTCCGGTCGATGAACCAGTGCAACTCGCCAGTACGCCATGCGAACTCGCTCGCTCTCATCGAATGAAGCAGCGTCGCTCCGTTGCAGCAACAGTTCCGGCATGTCCGCCGCGATGACCTCGGCGGCCAGCCCCCGAATCTCCGGATCCGGATCATCCAGTGTCATCGCCAGAATTCGATCCTGCTGATCGCGACCGAGATACTCCGGTCCATACGGGTCCAGCACCAGCAAGTGCAGTGTCGTCTCCCGGGCATCTGCGTCGCCATCCTGAAGGATTCGTTCGACAGCATCGACCACCGCATGCTCACCGCCAGCGGATATACGGTCCCAGAGCTCACCCGCTGCGTTGCTGCGTGCAATCAGTGCGAGGTTGTCGTAAAGGTCGCGATCGGACAGTGCTTTGACAATCGCAGCTGTCGAGCGATCACGCCGTCCCGAAGAAAGATCCTCGGGCCATTCCAGTAGCCTGGTAACGACCGAGCTCGCCGCATCAACAGGTAACCTCGGTAGCAGATATTCCCGCACCCAGCGGCGCGCCGCGCGATCATTCAATGCCTGGAGCAATCCGGGATCTGCCCAGGATTCAGTGCGCAGAACATCTTCCGCCAGTCCGAATTTGCGGCGGTCATCTGAATCGTTACTGACATCAATCACACGGTCCATATCGATCATGACCTCAGTCTATCGCACGCGGGCGTGCTCACTCAGACTTGACGCTGGACGGAAAATCCACGATTCTGTGGCATCACATAGCCCCGGAACGGGAAGGATGTACGATGGCGAGAATTCTGGAACACCACGCGAAACAGATCTTTGCGCAGGCCGGAATTCCAATTCCGGAGGGTTATCCCGCAATCTCCTCTGATCAGGCGGCGACAATTGCCGAGGGCATGGATGGTCCGGTCGTCATCAAGGCACTCGTTCCGGTCGGCAAACGTGGTGAGGTCGGCGCAGTCCAGTTCGCCGAAGATTCCCGTGGCGCCGCAATGGCAGCGCGGGATCTCATCGGGCGCTATATCGGCGCATACATGGTCGATACCGTGCTGGTCGAAGAGCGAATCGACATCGAGAGTGAACTTTATCTGTCAATCATCATTGACCGCGACGAACGAAAGCCACGTGTTGTTATCAGCGCCGATGGGGGAGTGAGCATCGAGCGGGTCGCCCAGGAGAATCCAGACGCGATTGTTTCTGACACCGTCTCGATGACACGCGGACTCCCGGAATACCGGGCTCGAGAGCTCTGGACGCAGGCTGGCATAAGCGGGCCGATCATCCCGGCACTGGGACAACTGACGCACCGGCTCTGGCGACTGTTCGTCGAACATGATCTGCGCGTCATCGAGATCAACCCGCTATTTCACACACCGGACCAGAAAATCGTTGCCGGGGACGCGGTGATGTCGGTCGATGACTCTGCAGGCTTCCGCCACCCCGAACTTGCCCGATTCGTCGTACCTGGGACAGACCGGTCCTGGCGACCGATGACCGAACTGGAAGCAGACGCTCAGCGAGTACACGAACTCGATCCATACCGGGGATCAGCGAGGTATCTCGAACTCGAGGGCGGGAACATCGGATTCCTCTGCGGTGGTGGCGGAGCCAGCCTGCTGCTCTACGATCACCTCATCGAAGCTGGAGGCGAACCGGCCAACTATGCCGAGATCGGCGGAAATCCGACCGAACAGAAAGTCGCCGGCATGACCCGGGTCGTCCTCAGCAAGCCCGGCGTCGAGGGCCTGTTCGTCGCCCACAACATCACCAACAACACCCAGACCGACGTCATTGCCCGTGGTGTAGTTACCGGGATCGAGCATGCCGGTCGAGACCCACGAACAACGCCCGTCGTCGCCCGTGAAGCCGGGCTACACGATGAGGAAGGCCGGAGAATCTTCGAAGAGGCCGGCATACGCTACTTGGGCGAAGACACAACCCTGTCCGAGGCCGCCCGTCAAATGGTGGCGGCGATGACGAGCGGAGGTGAGCGATGACCCGGCTGATCGATGACTCGTTGCGACTGCTCGTCCAGGGTATTACCGGCCGGGAAGCCCGTATGGTCACCAGCCACATGATCGAGTACGGCACGAGCGTTGTCTCTGGCGTAACACCTGGCAAAGGCGGCGAGGATGTCGACGGCGTGCCGGTGTTCGACACGGTCAAGCAGGCAATTGTCGAAACAGCACCGAGCGCGTCGCTGATCTCGGTTCCACCCGCCGCGACACTCGACGCCGTTGGCGAGGCGATATCAAGCGGGATTCGTCTGATCGTGATCGCGACGGAAGGCATCCCCCAACACGATGTCCTCCGCATGCTGGAACTGTCCGACGAATCCGGCACCGTCATCATCGGGCCGAACTCGGTCGGCGTGATCAGGCCGGGAGATAGCGTGAAGATCGGCGCGATTGGTGGCGAGCATCCAGCTCGCGCGTTCGTTCCGGGGCGGATCGGCGTCATCTCTCGAAGCGGTGGCATGACGGCCGAGGTCGGGCTGACGCTTCGCCTGGCCGGCCTCGGCGTCAGTACCGCGATTTCCGTTGGAGGTGATGCGCTCATCGGCAGCACCCCGGCGACGTTGCTTGCAGAGTTCCAGGAAGATCCGGAAACCGACGCCGTGGTGCTGTTTGGAGAGCCCGGCACCCGGTTCGAGGAAGATGTTGCGAACCACATTGCGGAAAGCAAATTCACCAAACCGCTCGTGGCACTAATTGCCGGAGGGTTTACCGAGCATCTCCCGGAAGGGACTGCCTTTGGTCATGCCGCAGCGATCATCGAGGGCGACTCCGGCCGCCCCAGCAACAAACGCAAGGTGCTGGAGACGGCCGGAGCGAGGGTAGCTCGAACACTGGACGACGTTGCCGGGTTGCTGAAGAACGCGGGTTAGGCCTTCGCTTCGACCAGGAATGTCTGTAGCGGGTGCATAACTCCGCGGTCATCGATGTACTCGCTGAGCCCCTGACGCGTATCGTGAGCGATCGCTTCACGGGTTGCATCGTCCATCGTCGAAACCAGGTCGCTCATTGGCGAGCTGGAGAGCTCTTGCTGGATGAATTCGGTGATCGAAGGAAACCGTGCGGTCACCATAGAGAGCGTCACGGACACATCCTGGTAACCGGCGTCCGACACCATCTCTCGTAGCCCCTCGATGGTCCACTCCTGGAATGGCGAGTTCATCATTGTGCCCAGATCATCCCCGCCATGTTTCCGGAACGCATCAATCAGCGGCTGATACGTATGGTTATGTCGTGTTGATCGAAAAACGCTAAAGACCATGCGGCCACCCGGTCGCAGTACCCGTCGGATCTCCTGCAGCGCAGCGTGACGATCCTCCAGAAACTGGAACGTCTGCTGACTGAGGACAACGTCGTATGTGCTGCGTGCCAGCGGAAGGTTTTCGGCGCTTCCTTCTTGCCATTTGATGCCGGGATGAGACGTGGCGGAGACGTTCCGGGCTACTTCGAGCATTCCTGGATTCAGGTCGACACCCGTAACATCTTCGCCATTCCCGAGATGCTCAGCGGCAACGCGGGCAACGATGCCGGTCCCGCATCCAAGGTCCAGTACCTGTTCTCCCCGTTGAATCTGCGCCTGCGATACCAGCCGTTCGGCACCTTCCCGGAACAATGCCGGCACCAGATACCGTTCGTAGGCGGCGGGCGTATCGCCCTCGATCTGCCACTGGTTCAACTGTGCGCTGCTGGACATTTCGGCCTCCCTTCAGAGGTATCTGAAAACGATGTGTATTCAGTCTAGAGAGTCAGCAGGCGCACGTAATGCGTGCGAACACGTAGTTCGTGGTCGCATAACACGTAATTCACAACGCGAGAGCCCGGTCTAGCTGGAATCAGGCGTCTTCGGGAAGGTGTGTTCGAGAGCGAATGCAGTGACCACGGCCCGGGCCGCCTTACCTTCTGCACCAAGTTTCTGGTAGATCGACGAGACGTGGCGCTCAACGGTTCGCACACTGAGATACAGCTCTTCAGCAATCTCCGGGTTCGTGTATCCGATGGATATCAACCGGAGAATTTCCGACTCTCGGCGGGACAATCCGGGGTATGCGATGGCTGTTCGCGACGAGCTCTCGATGGTGCGCGCAGTCTCCTGCAGGAGCACCAGCGCGCGTTCCTGATCCGGACCGGCTCCGATCCGCTCGAACATGTTCAGAGCACTGCGGCACTCAGCCGCCGCCACCTCGTGCCGATTTCCGTTCGCCAGTGTCCGGGCGAGTTCCAATCGGGTGCGCGCAGCCTCGAACATCGCGTTGCTCGACACAAACAGATCGATCGCGTCTTCGAAGCAGGTACGCGCTGTATCGAATTCTCCGCGATTTGCGGCCACGCGGCCCCGTGCCCGTATCGCAGTCGCTCGAACTGGCCCGGTAGAGATCAGTTCAGCCGTTGTGGACAGGGCTTCAAGCGCAGCGTCGACGTCATCACTATCAAGCTGGATGGCAATCTGAAGTCGGACATCGAGCGCTGACAGTCGATCCGTCACTGCGCGCTCTGGCAATCGCCTCAGGAATCGATCGACGAGATCTTTTGCTCCAAGAAGGTCGCCTCGCTCGAATGCCAGCTCGCCCCGGCCAAGAAGTGAATACGGATGATCCTGAATGCGTTCATAGAGTTCTTCTGCGGCTTCGAACTGTCCCTGCAATCGTCGCAGATCAGCCAGTCGGAGTTGTCCTTCAGGAGCCCACCCGGCACGCGTCGCAAGCAATTCGTCGGTAGCGGAGATCAGCTCACGCTCGGCATGCGCCCAGTCACCCTGCCAGATAAGGATGCTGGCGTAGTGTCCACGACAAACCGACACCATCGATCGATAGTCCCAGCGTTTGCAGAGATCGACGAGCACCTCGCACCATTCCGATGCGCGACGAAAATCCTGGACACGTTCGCAGGCGTAGAAGAGGTAACAGCAGGAGGTAACGATGGCGTCCGGATCGCTGATCTCGCCGGCGGTGGCCGCGCTTCCGGCCTCATCGAGCATTACCATGCCACGCTCGACATCTCCAGCGCTCACCGTCCCCAGACCGAGCAGCGACAGCGAAAGCATCTCCAGATCGAACGCGCCAACCTCCCGGGCAAGGTTCAGCGCCTCCCGGGCATGATGTTGAACGCCTTCAACGTCAAGGTTTTCAAGCGCGATATGTCCCCGGGCAAATGCCAGCAAACAGTGCTCGACCATCGGACGCTCTATTTGATCGAGGAGCCGCTGTGCTCGTTGCAACCAGCCGTTGGCGATCGCAGGAGAGCGGCGGAAGATGTAGTAATCCAGCGCCAGCCAGGTCGCCATCCGCGCTGCGCCGAGCTGATCCTCGGCATCCCGATACAGGACATAGGCGTGTTCGCGATTACTGAAGAGTTCATCAGTCTCATCGAGCCACCAGGCCGCGTTCGCCAGTCCCTCGCAGGCTTCAGCAGTTTGAAGGACTTCGAGCGCGGCCTGAAAGTGCGTCCGCGCCTTCTGCCAGTCTCCGGCACTCAGGGACTGGTTGCCGGCGTCGATCGAGGACAGATACTCCGGGGGCGGTTCCCATGTATTCACCACGGTTGATCCTGCCAATCGTTGCGAGTGACACAGATTATGGCAGATCAAACCCATTGGCTACGGGTGAGTTATCCGTCCCCAGTACTGAACAGCATCCACGCCTCTGGCGATCATTGCCGAGACGCCTATCCTCGCGGAACAGTATTCCCCCAGCTTTCGTAGAACGTGACCTCTTTCAGAGGTCGGCGGTTCGCGGGTTTGAAGTCATCTCCCTTGAACCAGGCAACCGGGATCAAACCTCCCTGTGACACATCTTCTGGAATGCTGAGAAGTTCGGCAGCTTCTGGTTCTGCACCCAGATGAATCATGGTAAGTGATGATCCCAGTCCACGGCTTCTCAGTGCCAGCATGAAGCTCCAGGCTGCTGGCCAGAGTTCACCGTAGACCGAGGAAGCAGCCATATTCACGAGATCCGTGTCGTAGCCCAGCTGTTTGAATAGTTTGCGATCGTCGTCTACTTTCGAAGTTGTACATGGAATCACGTGTACGGGCACGTGTTCGATATTCTCAGCCAGAAACCGTGATGACTTCGCCACGCGCCAGGTCTGCTCGTCCCCCTCCTCGATCTGTGATTCCATCGCTTCCAGGAACGGAAGTTCAATCTTGCGCACGATCTCGGCGAGCGCCTTTCGCTTTTCAGGATCAGTCACGATCAACCAGCGCCAGTTCTGCATGTTGAATCCGTTGGGTGCCTGGAGGCCGATCTCCAGGCACTCCCGGACAACGTCTAGCGGAACATACCGTTCAAGATCGAGCCGCTGGCGAACCGCGCGGGTTGTCGTCAGAACGTGATCGACACTGTTGCGATCGATCTCATCAACGCGCATCAGAGTTCCCCCATGCTTATCTATCGGACAGTACCGATTACTTCCAGGTGCTTACCCGGAACGACAAGGGCTCCATTGTTCGAACGTCCACGAGACTCGAAGATCGCGATAAGATCGCGCCTCAATTGTTGCCGCGATGTCTCATCTAGTCGGTTGTACGCGGCCATCGCCAGTCCAAAGTTGTCGAGCATGAGGTCGATGTAGTACTCGGCGGAACGGACCGGAAATGCGAGTTCCCGCTCGGTGATCTCGAGGGCCACCCGGTCTCCGAGCAACTCCTCAACACCCTCAACCGTTCCCCACTTCATCGGTGAAGGAGCTTCGGGAGGCGGAGGCACGTACGACGCAATGGTCTTGTTGAACGTGCCGATATCGCCATCCGGGGTCCAGGCCGTGAAGCCAATCCGACCGCCAGGCCGGCACACCCGCACCATCTCCTCGGCGGCTTTCTTCTGGTCTGGAGCGAAGATGACTCCACACGTGGACAGCACCACATCGAACGAATCTGCCGGGTACGGCAGATCCTCGGCATCGGCCTCCTCCAGCGTGACATCCAGTTGTTCCGCCTGCGCTCGCGCTTTCGCGATCTCGAGGAGTCCCGGGGCATAGTCGATCCCGGTAACGTGCGGGAATCCTCGTCGCTTCGCCGAAAGCGCCGTGTTCCCGGTTCCCGTTGCGATGTCCAGCACGCGGTGCGTCGGAAGTACTGGAATTGCATCGCAGAGTCGCTCGCTCATCGATGCCAGGTTCATGTGGTTTATGACAAGCTGATAATCGCCCGTCGGCCACACCTGTTGCTGCGTCTGCTTGATCGTGTTCAGGTCGGTCGCCATCTATTCATACTCCTTCCATACGTTTCATTCATGAAGACAACGCGATTCGATACACCCAGACTAGGTTGTCGAAACCTGCGGAGGAAGGCAGAAATGGCAGTTTCGCTGGCGGGTTACCTGAACTTCGTGCGCTCTGCCGCTTTGCTAGAATCGACGCCACAGGATGGTCCAGTCGAAGAGTACGATGAGGGCACGATGGCAAACCAACCGTCGTTCGGCGACGAGCTTCGTCAAAAACGGCGTGATTCAGGCCTGACACAGGATCAGCTCTCGGAACTATCCGGTGTGAGCATCCGGACGATTACCGATCTCGAGCGCGGCATCGTCAATCGACCACGCAGGGATACCGTAAACCTGCTCGCCGAGGGATTGGAGCTCACGTCGGATGAGCGCGAGCATTGGCAGGAGCTGCGACGGCTGTCGTTATCAGAACGACCGCACGGGAGCGAAAACACGTCGGCCCTGCCTGAATGGCCAAATCGCCTGATCGGCCGAGAGGACGCAGTTAACGAACTCACCCAGGTTCTGCTTGCACCCGAGTCACGACTGATCAGCATCACTGGAGCGGGAGGCATCGGCAAGACTCGGATCGCTGTGGCGACAGCCAAACGCGTGGTCGGCGATTTCGAGGACGGGGTTCGATTCGTCGATCTGGTGCCGGTGCAGTCTGCAGCATCCGTTCTTCCTGCGATCGCGACCGGGCTGCAGTTGCGCTACTCCGCGGAAGCCGATCTCCCGGGCGTCATCTCGGAATACCTGCAGCGGCGATCGCTCCTGCTGGTGCTCGATAATCTCGAACACGTTATCGGGGCTGCACCGGATATCGCAACGATCATCTCTTCGACCCAACGTTCGAAAATTCTGGTCACCAGCAGAGCACGGCTCCAGGTTCTTGTCGAACACGAGTTCTCGCTGGCCGCGTTCAGACTGCCTGACGAGGCTGCAAATGCGGTGAGCGTGCAGAATCCGGCGATCGAACTCTTCGCAGAACGAGCACGCCACGCGAACCCTTCCTTCGAGTTGACCGACGAAAATCTCCCCGCAATCATTGAGATCTGTCGGAAGCTGGACGGATTGCCGCTGGCGATCGAGCTGGCTGCCGCCAGAACACGCGTCCTCTCGCCCGAAGAGATGTTGCCGCAGATACAGGAGCGGATCGACCTGCTTCGCAGTTCGTTCCGGGATGTTCCCCACCGCCATCGAACACTGCTGGACGCCGTCTCCTGGAGCTACAACTTGCTGGCCCCGGAGGAGCAGCGAGTTCTCAGGCAGCTTGCCGTCTTCGTCGGAAGCTGGACGCTGGACGCAGCTGAGCACGTTTGCGATGCGCGGGTCGAGGTGATCGACACCCTGTCTGCGCTGATTGACAGCAGTCTGGTCGAACGGGTCAATCCATCCGCGTCGCGTTCGCGTTTTCGAATGCTCGAGACGATTCGCCAGTTCAGCCTCGAAGAACTGCACCGTTCAGGCGAGTACCCGAAATCTCGTGCGGCGCACGCCCGGTACGTGCGCGATCTGACAGAGCGGCTTGTTCCGGATCTGCTCGGACCAGACCCCGTCGAGGAAATGGAGCAGATTGACCAGGACATGCCAAACATCCGACTGGCTCTGGATTGGGCGCAGCAACATGATCCACAGACTGGACAGGCAATATGTGGGGCCGTGTCGTGGTACTGGCTTCGCGTTCGTGGCGACCTCACCGAAGCGCGACAGTTGATAGACCGGGCACTCCAGTCTTCACCGGAACTGTCAGACGCGCGGATGCGCGCCCTGGCTGGTCTGTCCTGGATTGCCCACATGCAGCAGGATATCGATACGGCACGAGCAGCAGGCAACGAATCGCTCGACATTGCCCGGGAGTCCGGAGACTCGTGGTACTGCGCCTGGAATCTCCACATGCTGGGACGAATCGCGTACTTTGATCAGGAACCGGATCAGGCAACGAAGTACGCGGAAGAAAGTCTCCACCTTGCAATTCAGCTCGGCGACAGCTGGCTGAAAGGCTGGTGTTTCCAACTCCTCGGTATCGCACGTTTCATTGCCGGGGAATCTGCGCTGGCCCGTCCGTACCTCGAAACCAGCTACGAGACCTGGGCATCGATCGATGACGAGTTCGGAATGGCGGCCCTCAGCGCGTTGCTCGGCGTTGTGAACCGAATGGAGGGCAACGATCGCAAGGCGCTGGAGCTCCTGCAAACCAGCTTGCATCGCTACCGGCATCTCGGAGCACTCTGGTTTGCCTCGAACTTCATCGCCGAGATCGTAACGATTACAACCCGGCTCGGTGAATTCGATCTCGCGGTACGTCTCTCCGGCTTCGTCGAGGAAGGCTGGAGTCAGACCGGCGCCGGCCCGGCTCCATTTACCCGGGAGAGCTATGCAGAAGCACTGGAGATCCTGAGAGATGAACTGGAACCCGGTACATTCGCTGCGCTTCGGGAGCAGGGTCGATCGATGACGCTTGAGGAGGCGGTTTCCGCCGCCCTTCAGAGCGGATCCATCGCGTAGGTCATATTGGCGCTGTCAGCTCGGTCAGCCAATCCCGCTCTGCTTCGAACATCTCGTCAACCATCTGCCGGATCTGTTCGAGTGTGAGCATCGCGCCGGTTAACGGGTCGAGTGCGACCGCGTGGTAGACGTGCTCCCGGTCTCCGGTCAGTGCTGCTTCAACGGCGAGTTCCTGGACATTGATATTTGTTCGATTCACCGCAGCGCATTGAGGCGGGAGTGGTCCCGGAGCGGTGGGTTGGACCCCGTTGGAATCGACCAGACAGGCAACTTCCACCGTGCAACGCTCCGGCAGGTTCGGGATCAGCCCGTGGTTCGGCACGTTTCCGTAGATCACCCGCGGCTGGCCAGTCACCATGCTGTGCATGATGAACGCACCGTACTCGCTGGATGCCTCCAGTTTCTCCTTGAAGCGCGCAACGTACTCCCGGGTACGGCCTTCGACATCGCGCACCCGGTCCGCTGGATGTGGCGGCCAGCGCTCCGGTATGTACTCCGCCACCAGTTCTGGGCTCTTCCGGAAATATGGCATGTACTCCGAAGCGTGGTGGCTCGACTCCGTGTGGAAGTAGCCAAACGCTTCCATGATCGCGGTCCGCACTCGTTCCTGAGTGCCCTCGTAGGTCGTCGCACCCTGTTGAACGCTGTGATCGCCCGAATCCGGCGCGACATTCGCAAGTTGCTGGGCCCGGCCAAACCGCTCGCCCATAACCTGATACAGACGCGGATACAGATCTTCATCTCCTCGACGAAACTCGAGAAACCAGGCCTGGTGATTGATACCGGCGACCCGGAACTGAATGTCATCGTATGGAATCTCGAGTTGCTGCGCCAGCATATGGGACGTGTTCTGGACACTGTGGCAGAGCCCGACCGGTGTCACCCCGAGCTCGGACATGAACCAGCAGTTCATCGCCATCGGGTTCGCGTAATTTATCACCTGGGCGTTCGGGCAGAGCTCTTCGATGTCATCGACGATCCCCTCGTACACTGGCGCAGCCCGCATGAAACTGAACACGCCGCCCGGTCCGATCGTGTCACCGACAGTCTGGTCGATGCCGTATTTGAGCGGAATCTCCTTGTCGATCCGACGGGTTTCGTCATCGCCGATATAGAAGGTGATGATCACGAAATCTGCGCCATCGAGCGCGGTACGCCGATCATCCGTCGCTTTAACCGAGGTCGAAAATCCGTGGTGGTCGATGATCTCGCGGGCCGCATCCCGGGTCCGTTCCGCGCGGTCCAGATAGATGTCCATCAGACTGATCGTGCAATCCCGCAGCTCGGGAAAGCTCAGAACATCTCCGATCAACCTGAGCGGAAAGACGTAGCCACCAGCGCCGATGATCGCGATCTTCATGCCGAATCCTCCCCGCCATTTGATTTATGAGCTGTCGTTGAATCAGTATCGCAGAAGTGCGGTTCGGCAGGTTGCCGCTGACGCTAAGTTATGGTCCATTGTTCGAGTCAGGGCAGAAGAGATGACCGCTCACTCGTCACTCGCCGGCCAGCCAAGGGTCAGCAGGAAGGCACCATCCTCCAGCGCGCGAACCGTGTGCGGAACCTTCTTCCTGAGCGCAATGTAGTCGCCTGCCGCCAGCCTTTCCGCTTCTCCACCGTGAACAACCTCGAATTGCCCGCTCAGGATCTGAAGAGAAATCGACACCGGGACAGCGTGTTCATCGAGCTGCACGCCGCTTCGCATCGTCACCAGTGTGACGCGGAGGTCATCCTCTTTGACCAGGATCTCCGCACGCCGGCCCGATTCGTTATCTTGCGGCTTCAAACGATTAATCTCATCGGCTAATCTGTGTCGAGCCAGAACGTTGCCATCTGCCATGCTATGCCTCCGAATCAGTCTTTTGTCGCCACTTTTCGCTGCCGCTTTCTTGAACAGCCTAACAGAGCAACATTTTCTGGACATCATCTGTTTGACGTTCGTTCCAGTTCAGGTACGATGTCAGTCAGGCACGATCCTGGCGTACATCACCAAGGAGATCCGTAATGGCAACATCCACCACTGCTACGGTCGGACTGCTCAGCCCAGGCGACATGGGCCATTCGGTTGGCAAGGTCCTGGTTCACTGGGGAATGCCGGTCTACACCTGCCTCACGGGTCGGAGCCAGCGCTCGGCCGATCTCGCCGCTGATGCGGGGCTGTCAGTCAGTTCATCGCTCGAAGAGCTGGTTCAGCAGGTTGATCTGTTTCTGTCGATCGTCCCCCCAGCCCGGGCGACGGACGTTGCACGGTCGATTGCCGATGCCGTCCAGTCAACGGGGACTGATCTGATGTATCTCGACTGCAACGCGATCGCTCCGGAAACGACGCGGGAAGTCGGCGAGATCGTGGAGTCCGCCGGTGCAACGTTCGTCGACGGCGGCATTATCGGCCCGCCACCAAAGATCGACGGTCCGGGACCGCGAGTATACGTGTCTGGCCCTGCTGCCGCCGGAATCGTGGCGCTCCGGGACTACGGCCTCGATATCCAACCAATTGGTGATGTTGTCGGTCATGCTTCCGGTGTCAAGATGTGCTACGCGGCATTGACCAAGGGACTCACCGCGCTGGGCACCGAGTTGCTTGTTGCCGCAGAGGCAATGGGTCTGACGGAACCGCTCCGAGCAGAGTTCGAGTACAGCCAGAAGCAACTGCTCGACCATTTCGAACGTTCCATACCTGGAATGCCGCCCAAAGCGTATCGCTGGGTTGGTGAGATGGAAGAGATCGCAAAAACGTTCGACGATGTCGGGATGACGCCCAGGATCCTGCTTGGCGCCGCAGACATGTATCGACTTGTCGGCGAAACCGAGCTCGCGCAGGAGACGCCGGAAAATCGGACGCGTGGACAGGACCTCAAGGACGTAATCGAGATTCTGAACGGCGCACTGCCAGAGCGCTGATCGCAAGAAATCCCGATTCCTGAAGTGACACGAAGTGAGCGAGAACCGCAGGTTGAATTCAGCGATGAAGCGATCCAGAAATCGAGTACGGCTTCAACACCTGGGAGTGTTGCTGGTCGTCAGCCTCATCATTGCTGCCGGCGTTTCCAGTGTGTTCGCCGGAGACGGTTCCGGACACGAGGATTCGCTCGACTGGCTCGGCCAGGACGCTCCTGTCTTCCCGGAGGTATCCGGCGATTCGGTGTCGGTCGATTCCTCGCGTGGGCAGTCAACGTCACTTGACACTCGCGCTCCGCTGGATCGCAGTCCAGACGACGATCGTTCCGCCGGATTCCTTCAGGTATTTCATCCGGACGAACGCGAACGGGTCACCCCGACGACCAGTTTCCCGGCGTCGGCGGTTGCTCAGATCGAGATGTACCAGAGCGGTTCCCGGGTCGGCACCTGTACGGGCGCGTTCGTTGGCCCGGATGCGGTGCTTACCGCCGGGCACTGCCTGTATCTGCAGGATTCCGGCTGGGCGGATGCAATCGCAGTTGTGCCTGGCAAAGACGGAACTACGGAGCCTTTCGGATATCAGATGGCATCGAACGCATGGGTTCCTCAGGGCTGGATTGATTCACACAGTGCATTCTGGGACTGGGGCGTTCTGCGCCTCGGTGATTCCAGCATGGGTAACGACGTCGGCTGGCTGGAAATCGGTGTCCTGCAGTCTGACTCGCTCAATGCAACCAACTTCCACCCGGTCATTTCCGGATATCCGGGCGACAAGGATCCGGGAACGCAATGGATCGGTACGGAGCCATCCTTCACGAACGTCACGGCCACGCACCTCTACTACCGGATCGATACCTACTCCGGGCAGAGCGGAGCAGCGATCTGGCGCGGGAACGACAGCGTTGTTGTCGGCATCCACATGGGCTACACATCCGGCACCAACATTGGCACCCGAATCGACCAGCAGTTGCTGAATGACATCAAGAGTGCGTGCGCGGAGATGAACTGCAACCTGAGCTACTTCGTTGAATCCGATCAACCAGATCCGGATCCGACCGCTACGCCCGTGCCAACCAGCACCCCAACACCCGATCCAACGGCAACTCCACAGC
>SLMJ01000402.1 GCA_007133615.1 Thermomicrobiaceae bacterium
AACGGTGTCAACGACGAGGACGAAGAGCCCGTCGATGACAACGGCGAGAACGGTGTCAACGACGAGGACGAAGAGCCCGTCGACGAGAACGGAAACAATGGCAACGGCAATGGCGCCGAAAACGGTAACGGCAATGGAAACGGCAACAACGGCAACGGTGCCAACAACGGGAACGGAAATGGAAACGGCAACAACGGCAACGGGAATGGCTAGTTGCTAGTCCCGTTGCGTCGTTTCCGGGACGTCACGCTACCCGGTGCGTGACGCTCCACGGGAGAGTTCGATACACCCATCGCGCTTTCCCGTCATCAACTTCCTTCCAATTCCCCAATACCGCAGCGGCGAGCCTCCGGGCTCGCCGCCCTCGTACCGAGCACTTCGTTCGCCCGCTATCAATCCAGGAACTCGTTGATGAATTCCTGATCTCCTGCAGTATCAACTCGATAGGCGCCGCCGATTCCGGCGCAGTTTGCGTTGAGCCCGAAGGATGTGATCGCAGCTATGATGTTCGTGTCACCGACAAATGTTGGACCACCCGAATCCCCGAAGCAGGTGCCGCCAGAGCCATTCCCCTCACCGGGATTGTTCGTGAACGTTGCCGATGTCCCAGGGGGAATCCCTGCGGTGCCTCGAACATCGATCAGTTGCACCTCTCCCTGATGGCGGACCAGATCTGCTTGGAGTGTCGGAACCACGCTTTGCAGGCCATAACCGACGACCGTGAATGACCGATCCTGAAGCCCTCGCTGGATGGCCAGTTCATCCAGCAATCCGACGTCTGCCAACGAACCATAGGTCTCGACATTGACCGCTTCGCTCAGGATGACGACTCCGACATCGAAGAGGAAGAAGGCATCATCGTCGTAGTCGGGATGCGTGTGGACCTCAGCGAACTCAACACTTGACTCACCTGGAAACGGGTATTCCTCTGCCGCTGGAGAATCAAAAATATCCGGTTCAAACCAGATTCGACCGCCAGTTGCACCAAACGTGCAGTGTCCCGCGGTTAGCACAACAGTCGGCGAAAGCAGGGTCCCGCTGCATCGCCATGTTGGCGCCTCGTCAACGTCAAAAACCAGTAAGCCGACATGAGGATGTTCGTTCTCATCCGGCTCGCCAAACTGAACCGCTCCTGCGGGCATTGACGACGCAACTACGAGCAACATCGCCATTACCGCAACCAGAAATCGTCGTCGGGTACGTGGGCTGAGTTGATTCATTATCTGGTTCCTCTCGCGCCACAACACAAACAACAGGATGTAAGGACGACAGAGCCGACAAGTGAAAGTCCCACCTCCTTCCCTTGCTGCTGACACTGGTGTCACTTGAGACCTGCAGGCTTAGCGCTACTTGGCACGACCAGCATGGTCGGTGCAGTAGTAACTTCTAACTATTTGCGCATCGCAGATAGGCATACTGTAACATTACCAGGGTTCGTTCGGCACCCATCTCCCAATTACGCGCGAAAATCTCGACGTTGGTATACGCGAGTCGTCCGGCGACCAACGCTGCATCATTCTGGACGTCGCCTTCCGAACCGCATGAAGATCGCCCGGTTGACGGCATCGGATCGATTACATATCATTCCATAGTAATGTTTTTATACATAAGGAGTGCGGAATGAGCACCAGCACGAGCGTCGACCTGCTCGATCTCAAAGCCAAACTCTTCAATGGGTTTGCCGACCCGTCCCGTCTCGCGATACTGCAGACGATGATCGATGGTCCGCGGAACGTGGGCGAGATCGTCAGTGAAACCGGCCTGAGTCAACCGAATACGTCGAATCACCTGAACTGCCTGCACGGTTGCGGGCTTGTTATCAGGGAAAAGCAGGGCCGGTCAGTCTATTACCAGCTGGCAGATGAACGGATCGCCACGCTGCTGACACTCGCCGGCGAGATCCTGGCCGAGAGCGCTCGTGGCGTCTATGAGTGCACGAACTATCCCGTTCCGGCGAGGTCGGCCGACTGATGAGCACGAAACGCCTCGACATTCCGGTTCATGGCATGGATTGCCAGGAGTGCGCCGACGGTGTTCGCTCAGAGATCGCAGGCATCACGGGTGTTGCCTCTGTGGATGTGCTCCTGTCATCCGAGAAGGCGATTATCCAGGCAGACCCGAAATTAGTTTCGATCGAAAGCCTGCATGAGGCAATTCGCCGAGCCGGGTATGAACCAGGATCGGCCTCAACCGCACCGCAACCAGAACAATCATCGTCTCAGCTCTCTCGCCACTTGATGATCGGGCTGGCACTTGCGTTCGGCGTCATTCTCTTCGTCGTCGTTGTTGGGGAGGCACTCGGCCTGCTCGATCAGGTAACTGATGCCGTTCCCTGGCCGATCTGGTTGGCGCTGATACTCGGCGGAGGCTATCCGATCTTCCGGAATGTGATCCGGGCTGCGCTCAACCGTCAGATCATCGCCCACACGCTGATGACGGTCGGCATGCTGGCCGCAATCGTCGTCGGGCAATGGGCCACCGCGCTGATCGTCGTCTTCTTCATGCGGATCGCGACCTGGGTGGAGAGCTTCACCGCGAGCCGGGCACGCCAGGCCGTGAGAGACCTGACGCAGATGGCCCCTCAGATCGGGCGAATCGTCCGCGATGGCGAGGAGGTCACCCTTCCAGTCTCGGAAATCGTGCCCGGTGATCTGGTGGTGGTGCGTCCAGGGGATCAGATCCCGGTCGACGGAGAGATTCTGAGCGGTCAGGCAACGATCAATCAGGCCTCGATCACCGGAGAGTCGATGCCGGTCGAGCGCACCGAAGGCGAAGAAGTCTTCGCGGCAACCTTCGCCGAGCTCGGCAGCCTCCGCGTCCGGGCATCGCAGGTCGGATCCGACACAACCTTCGGCAAAGTGATCCAGATGGTCGAAGAGGCCGAACGGCACCGGGGCGATACCCAGCGATTGGCTGACCGCTTTTCCGGCTACTATTTGCCGGTGGTGATGTTGATCGCCGTGATCACCTTCGCAGTTGGTCGGGATCCGCTGGCAACCGCCGCCGTTCTGGTCGTGGCTTGCTCCTGTTCCTTCGCCCTGGCAACGCCGATCGCAGTCATCGCATCGGTGGGTTCAGCGGCGAAGCGAGGCCTGGTGATCAAAGGTGGGCGCTATCTCGAAGCACTGGCAAAGGCGGACG
>SLMJ01000241.1 GCA_007133615.1 Thermomicrobiaceae bacterium
CGCTACTGACGGAATCGGTAATCCGGATTGCGGCGGAAGGACGTAAGTTCGGCCTCTACCTGCTGCTGGCGTCCCAGCGGCCGCAGAAGATTCACCCGAACGTGCTGTCTCAGTGCGACAATCTGATGCTGATGCGGATGAACTCAATTGCTGACCTCAACTATCTGTCTGAGGTGTTCTCATTCGTCTCGCCAAACCTGCTTTCAGAGGCATCGCATTTCCGTCAGGGTAACTCGCTGATCGCCGGTCAGATCGTGCCCACCGCAACTCTGGTCACGTTCGGCCAACGAATCAGCCAGGAAGGCGGGAGTGATGTATCGGTGACGTGAGAACGTGCAACTTCCACATGACATTTGAAGTAATTCGATCAGGTCTGCCGGCCAGAGGACGACGCGATAAACCGAGCAGGTTAGATGCTATCAGCATTGGATGCATTACGGCCGCAATCATCTATCAATGCGCTGCCACCACCTCAACGCCACATAGCAGCCGAGAATGACGGCGGCGATATCGAGCGATACCCTCGTCGCGACGTCAATGAGCGTTCCCTCGAAAAGGAGTGCAATGAACGCCATAAATACGATCCAGTTGATCCCGAAAATCCAGAAGCCGAAGCTTGCGGCACTTCTGATCCTGGACGACGAGATCGTGGCATTCCACAACAGAAGAAACACGACACCGGCGCTCAGGCCCATTAGCAGCGTCCAGACAAATGTCTGTACGGGATATTCAGCGTGTCCCGAACCGATCAGTCCACTGAGGTACCCAGCGTATCGTCCGGCGAGATAAAAGAGGGCAATCGTCAGGAGTGTCGGAACGGGCTGAACGCGACCTGGCAGACCAGTGGAGGGGTCGCCTGATCCAAAGACGAACACGCCCAGAAGTATGCTCATGATGAGCACTGGAATCGCGTCACTCAGGCCGACGAGGAACTCGGCGTGGATTGGGTTTCCGAAGAGAGCCACGCCTTCGAGCATCCCGACGAGCCAGAGAATCCCGATCGCTGACCCGTAGCGAAGTCCTTTCCAGAAACCTTCGCCGGGTATCGTCTGGTGATAACGATAGAAAACGTACGCAGACCCGGAGAACGCGAGCAACGCCCAGAACGACGCAACGACCTCGGCCCCCAGCGCGCGACCCAGGACCCCGAATTCCAGTTCATCCGCAACCACAACGAAGCTTCCAACGACCGCGTGAAGGATGATGGCCAACACGGCCCCGGTCAGGACGGACGCCGCGAACAATAACCACTTCGCGCGCGTAAGCCGTTCCTGACGTTCTCGGCTATTAGATACGTCACTGACGGAAGGAATAGACGAACTGTTGGGCGCTCTGGTACCGGCCACCGTTCAACTCCCTTTGAGCTCCGGGGGACAGGACCGGAACACGACATTCCGATCCTGATATCAGGTTACAGCTCTTCCAGTAACGCTGATGTCAACGGGCGTGCGAATGTATGACGATGGTATGTCAAATTCTCGATTGAATTGGTCTTCGCCGAAAACCCACTCTGGCCCGGCTCACATTCTGGTTCTCGCGACAGTGAAGCTACTCATTTATTTCGGTCACCCTTCGGGCAGCGCCAGTTGGGCAGGACGCCGAGTGCGGGGACTGAGCACGGATGGGTCTGGCTGAGGTTCGAGACCATCTCTGAACCCCGACAATGCTTGCCCCCGTTCCACTGTCGGCAGATCTGATCTCTGATGAGCACCGAACATCGATAACAGGACATTTGTCTTTTGACTAACTAACCCGTTCGACTAATCCGGCGGTACTTTTGTGTGATAGAGAAGTACTTGTGTGAGGGTTATTGTTGACTGTATCGCGGACCATGCCGTAAATCAATCACACATATGTTTAACGCATACGCCTCCATAATGCCGACTACTGTATGAGCGACACTCCTGTGTTTTTAGTGACGCAAGTAGCATAGACAGGAACGCGTATTGACGCATCTTGGTCGTTTCGGAGCTGCGCGACTGATGGGGGAGAGGATTTCATGCCTGGTAAGTGGCGAACAACTGCGACGTTTTTCCTTATCTTGACAGTCACCCTGGTGCCTGTCGCGTCCTCGGTTACTCATGCTGCTCAGGACTATTCGCCTGGCTACGCTGCCTCAGAGCCTCCCCAGTTCGGTGACCACATTGGTGGTGAAGAAGCCAGCCCCGCCGATGGCGTTAATCTAATCGAGCCGCCGGACGGAGTTCAGTCCGGCGACGCTCAACTTGACTTGCCAATTGAGGTTCCTCCCGGTCGCCGGGGCATGGAGCCGGATCTTGCTCTTGGCTACAACTCTGGGAGCGGAAACGGCTGGTTGGGTCTCGGCTGGAGTCTCTCAATACCAGAAGTCGCCATTGATGATCGCTGGGGTGTGCCGCGATACGATGGTGGCACCGAAACCGAAACGTATATGTTCGCGGGGACCCAGCTTGCTCCGGTCGCGCACCGCGGAGAATCACTGCCGCGGGAAGAGAACCGAACGTTCAGCACACGGGTCGATGCAGGCTGGCAATCAATCACCCGACACGGTACCAGCACGCAGGACTACTGGTGGGAAGGGGTTGATTCCGACGGAAACCAGTGGTTCTTCGGTGGCGATCCGGAATCCGGTCAGGTATCAACCGCAGTCCTCGCCGATGATAGCGGGAACGCCTTCCGATGGGCGTTGCTGGAAGTGCGAGATCCATTCGGCAACGCCGTACGCTACAGTCACGAAACAGTAACGGCCAATGTCATCGACGGTGCGGGCCTCGAAGGTCGGAATATCTACCCGAGTGAAGTTCGTTACACGGACTCCGTCGCTGGTGACGGCGAGCGCGAGGACGGTCCCTACCGAGTGGTCTTCTCGCGTGACCATAACGTGCGACCGGATGCGACTAGCAGTTCACGCGGCGGGTTCCCGATGGTGACTGCGGACAGACTACAACGAATCGACGTCTTTTTTGGTGACGACCTTGTTCGTGCGTATGACCTGAACTACCAGAGCGGCGCCTTCGAAATCAGCCTCCTTGCGTCGATCACGGAGCGTGATGCCGGCGACAATGAACTTCACACGCACACCTTTGACTACTACGATGAGATCTCCGCAGATGACGGCTACAATGCATTTGAAGATCCGGTTGACTGGGACAC
>SLMJ01000073.1 GCA_007133615.1 Thermomicrobiaceae bacterium
GCATATCGAGCAATTGCTGGCGATTGATCATCTGCGTGTCTTCGATCTCGGCAGCAACCCGGCGCGGAATAACAACAAGCTCCTCGCCTCTCAGCGGCGGCAGGAGCGGCGGGGTGGTCCGTACCGATACGACCCAGGAGACGCCGCGATCGAGCGCAACGCCGGGCGGTGAGTCCGCGGGTTCGAGCAATTCCAGTCGCCGATCCCAGCGCAGGAGGTCGCGGAGCGTGATCTCAGGCATCTGCACTCACCCCCGACCACTCGCTCAAGACAGGGAAAGTGAAGAACGTAGCCAAAGAAGAATCGAACGGAATCTCGTTGCAATCCAATTTCAAACCAACTGGAGGGGTGGTGACTTCCTCGATTGGTTGTTTGCGGGATCGAAGCAGCGCGATAGAATCAATTGGACGGGGCCAATGGAGGGCTACATGCTGGTCGAACTGGACCGGGAGAGCGATCTGCCGCTCTACCTGCAAATCAGCAACCAGATCCGGGAGCGGATCCACACCGGCGATCTGCCGGTCGGCACGAAGCTGCCGCCGGAACGTCGCCTTGCGGCAATGCTCGGCGTGAACCGGACGACGGTCGTGACCGCCTATCGGGAACTCGCCGCGGATGGCCTGGTTGAAGGGCATGTCGGCCGGGGAACCGTTGTGGCAGACCCCGATCCCGATTCGGGTGAGTCGCAACATCATCTCCAGATTCCCTGGAACCAGCTGTTCACCTCGACCACCGAGGTAATGAATGACCCATTGCTCCGGGACACAACAATGATCTCGTCCCGGCCGGATGTCATCTCGCTGGCAACGGGCATCCCGTCACCTGAACTCTACCCGATCGAGCTGATCCGCGGCCTGCTGGATGAAGCCCTGCATTCCGCCGGCCAGTCACTGCTGCAGCACTGCCCGACAGAGGGCTACGGTCCACTCCGGACAGCGCTGGGGGAATGGATGGCCGGAGAGAGCAAACCGGTTGACCCGGACAATGTCCTGGTCGTCGCCGGTTCCCAGCAGGGGCTCTATCTCCTCGCCCGGACGCTGCTTGATCCGGATGACCTGGTGGTGATCGAATCACCGACCTATCTGGGAGCGTTGCAGGTGTTCCGGGCGGCCGGAGCCCGGCTGCTGCCGATCCCGGTCGATAGCTACGGGATGCGAGTCGGGCTGCTGGAGGATCTGCTGGCCCGGAGACGGCCGAAGCTGATCTACACGCTGCCGAGCTTCCAGAACCCGAGCGGCGGGACGATGAATCTCGATCGCCGTCGACGTCTGCTCGATCTGGCCGAACGATACCGGATCCCGATCATCGAGGATGACCCCTACAGCGTGCTGCGATACGAGGGCCAACCGCTCCCGACACTGCACGAAATGGATCACCGCGGGATCGTGATACACCTGAGCACGCTCTCGAAGATCCTCTTTCCGGGATTCCGGATTGGCTGGGTGGCAGGACCACAGCCAATCATCAAGCGGCTGGCCCTGATGAAGCAGATCGTGGATCTGGATACCAACCCGCTTGCGCAGTGGGCAGTCTGGGCGCTGCTCGATCGCGGCCACCTTCGGGGGCATGTCGACGAGCTGCAGTCGATCTACCCGTACCGGCGGGATCTGATGCTGGACGCCCTGGAGCGTCACTGCACCGGCCTGCTGGAGTGGAACCGGCCGCTGGGTGGCTTCTATATCTGGGCGAGATTGAAGGACGGACTCCGTAGCCGGGATCTCCTGCCGGAAGCCGCCCGGTTTGGCGTTTCTGTCGCACCGGGAGAGAGTTTCCACGTTGACGACGAAGGGGAATCAACCCTTCGTCTAAACTTCACGCTTCCCTCGCCGGAAGAGATCGAGGAAGCGGTCCGGCGGCTGGCGGCGGCGATTAATTCATTGCGATCAGTGCGTGGCGCTGACGAGCGCAGAACGCGAGAGGCAGTCACGCCGATCGTGTAGCGAACAACAAGGTTTTGAACCGGTCAGGCACGGGCCTGCCGGCTGAACACACGGAATGGTTCGAACCAGAAAGGATGCGTAATCATGGAGAAATCAACCTTCAAGACGAAGGCCGGACTGGCACAGATGCTCAAGGGTGGCGTCATTATGGACGTCGTCACCGCTGATCAGGCGAAGATCGCCGAAGAAGCCGGCGCCTGTGCAGTCATGGCACTGGAGCGCGTACCGGCCGACATCCGTCGCGACGGTGGCGTCGCCCGGATGAGCGATCCCGAGCTGATCATTCAGATCAAGGAAGCCGTCACGATTCCGGTCATGGCCAAGGCCCGCATCGGCCACTTCGTTGAGGCGCAGATTCTGGAAGCGCTCGGAGTCGACTACGTCGACGAGAGCGAAGTCCTGACGCCGGCCGATAACTACTTCCACATCGCCAAGGAAGACTTCAACATCCCGTTCGTTTGTGGTGCTCGGGACCTGGGCGAAGCGCTGCGCCGGGTTGGCGAAGGCGCCGCGATGATCCGCAGCAAGGGCGAAGCCGGCACCGGCAACATCGTCGAGGCCGTGCTGCACCTGCGCCAGATCACCGGTGGTATCAAGGAACTCCAGGCGATGCCGAAGGAAGAGCTGATGAGCGCTGCTCGCGATCTCGGCGCGCCGTACAACCTGGTCCGCGAAGTGCACGAAACCGGCAAGCTCCCGGTGGTTCTCTTCTGCGCCGGTGGTATTGCGACTCCGGCAGACGCAGCGCTGGTGATGCAGCTCGGCGCCGAGGGTGTGTTCGTTGGTTCCGGTATCTTCAAGTCCGATGATCCGGCCCGCCGCGCCAAGGCGATCGTCGAGGCGACGACGAACTACCAGAATCCGAAGAAACTGGCGGAAATCAGCCGTGGACTCGGCGAAGCAATGAGCGGACTAGAAATCGGCACGATCGAAGACCGGGAACTCATGGCTGCGCGCGGCTGGTAAGACTACAGGCACACGCCCCTGATTCACCCCTCTCCCAGTATTGGGAGAGGGGCCGGGGGTGAGGGCAGAGGAGATTAACCAATGCCAAAGATCGGCGTTCTGGCACTGCAGGGAGCATTCATCGAACACGTCCACCGTCTGCGAGAGGTCGGCGCGGATGCCGTGGAAGTGCGGCTGCCTTCCGACCTCGAAGGTGTCGATGGGCTGATCATCCCTGGTGGCGA
>SLMJ01000354.1 GCA_007133615.1 Thermomicrobiaceae bacterium
GGCGCCCGACTATCCCGCCGCAGCCCTCCGCGGATGGTCACTCATCGAGGATGTCACCGTCAGCAGCGACAACCTCTCAGCCGTTATCAGGCTGCGCCACCCCTCTTCCGAATTCATCAATCGCGTCCTCGCAGGTGGTAGCGGAGACTCAGCGGGCTTTCTCCTGCCACGACATCGACTGGAAGATATCCCGACCGATGAAATTCCGATGCACGAATACGGCGACGCCGAGCACATCGGCGCTGGTCCATTCCATATCGTCGAATGGGAACCGGGCGAGCAGCTGACGGTGGAACGAAACCCGCACTACTGGGATGAGCAACCTTTGCTGGACCGGATTGTCTTCCGATTTACTGACTCCCCGCGAGATGCGATCTCGCAAGTGACGACCGGAGACGTCGATCTCGCCGTGAATCTACCGGAGACTTCGCTGCTCGACGCCATTGAATCCGATGAAACTGAGGCGATCGTCACACCACGCGCAGGCGCTGTGAAAACCTACGCGTTTAACCTCCACAACCCGGACAACCTGTCGCTGGAACATCCGATCTTTCAGGACCAGCAAGTCCGGGAGGCGATCACAATGGGGTTCAACCGGCGAGCGATCGTCGAGCAAATGCTCCTTGATCAGTCTGATGTCCCTGGAACGGTGTTGAGCAACACAATCTGGGAGCATGACGGTCTCAGTCCGGCTCCATACAGTCCTGAACGCGCCGAAGCGCTGCTCGACGCCGCAGGCTGGGAAATCGGTGAAGATGGCATCCGGGAACGAGCCGGAACAGCCCTGTCCTTCACCCTGACTACGACTGCCGGCGATGACCCGGACGCAGTGCTGAGGCAGCGCGTCCAGGAAGCGTTTATCCAGGACATGGCCGAAATCGGAATCCATGTCGAGGCAGAAAACTATCCGCGCGAGGAGTTGTATGGGACTCCCGAAGAACCAGGCATACTGGCGGCGCGCGCGTTTGATATGGTCGACATTCCGTGGAATGATCGCGCCACGCTGGACATGTTCGTCGAACGTGTCAGCGAGGCCTTTATCCCATCTCCAGATTTCCCTGAAGGCGCCAACCTGATGGGGTACGCCAATGACGACGTCAACCGGCTGCTCCGGCAGCAGGGCAATACGCTTGATCCTGATGAGCGCCGCGAACTGCTCAGAGAGGCTCAGCAAATCGTTATGGACGATCGACCGTTCATTCTGGTTTATGATCACATTGAGATCGATGTCGCTCGAAGCTATGTTAACGGGCTCGAGCCCGGACCGGTTTCCGGTCTCTGGTGGAACGTTGAGGACTGGTGGGTCAGTCCAGACGAGGTGATCGTCAACTAGACCGATCCGCCACGTCGGCTGATCACCTGCGCTCCAGCAGTATCGATCGAAAGCACTTCCGTGGAGCAATCCAGTTCTTCTTCGATCGCGGCTCGCTGCATGGCCGCGGCAACCGTTGCCGAACACCGGGGGTCGACCAGCGCCAGGAGCGTTGGACCCGATCCGCTCAGGCTGGCGCCGTACGCGCCGGCCGTTCGAGCCGCATCCATGATTGCGTCCATATATGAGTACAGGGCGGCGCGGTACGGCTGATGCCAACGATCCTTCATTGCTTCGCCCAGGAGCGCAGCATCACCGCTGGACAGTGCGTGCACGAGCAAAGCACAGCGGGAGGAGTTGAACACAGCATCCGCCCGATCCAGTCGATCCGGAACCACGGCGCGAGCGTCCGTCGTGAAGCCGACCCGGTGCGGCACGAGCACGACTGCGCTGAGCTCCATGTTGATCGGAATCTGGACAGTCACGTGACCTGAATTCGTCGGTACCGCCAGGACCGCGCCACCGAAGAGCGCTGCCGCCAGATTGTCGGCATGTCCCTCGATATGAGCCGCCAGTCCGAGCAGCTCGACCTCGCCAAGTGGCTCCCCGAGTAGCCGGTTCCCGGCAAGCATCCCGGCTATGATCGCTGCAGCAGAGCTGCCCATCCCCCGTGTTACCGGAATGTCACTGCGACTTCGTACACACGCTTCAGGGAGCGACTTCCCCACAGAATCGGCCAGATACTGCATCGCATAGGTGACCATGTCCCGACCGTCGACCAGTTCGTCTTGTTGCGCGTTGGCCGATTCTCCGGCTCCCGGTGTCACGTTGACGGTCATGTACCGGCTTAGCGCGATCGCCATGGTATCGAATCCGGGCCCGAGATTCGCACTCGAAGCAGGAACCACGACACTAAAGCTCATCACGCAATACCTCTCGCAGCGCATCCATCGTCGGATCAATTACGACCGGTCTATTCGCGAGTGGTCTATCCGCAGCGGCGTCGCCGAGGTGATAGGTCATAACTGCATCAGAATCTTTCATCAGGTGACCAGTCAGAATTCCAGCGACTGAATCACCCCGTCCAATGACCCCACTGTGAACCAGTTTCTGCAAACCGGCCACAGTCGCCGCTGAGGCTGGCTCACAGCCGATTCCGGATTGGTCGATTCTCGCCTTCGCGTCCAGAATCTCATCGTCAGTCACAGATTCGACAACGCCGTCGGTGAGTTCGATCGCCCTCCGGGCTTTGCTGTAGCTAACGGGATTGCCGATCTGAATGGCACTCGCAATCGTGTTGGCTTCCATCGGCTCAAACGACCGGAAATCGGAGCGGAATGCCTCATAGAAGGGCGAGGCGCCCTCGGCCTGTATCACTGCCATGCGCGGCAAGTGGCTCAACACTCCGGTCTGTTGGAGTTCTGCCAGCGCCTTACCCAGCGCGCTCGAATTTCCGAGATTCCCCCCGGGCAGAATGATCCAGTCTGGCAGCCGCCATTCCAGTTGATGGAGCAACTCGAACAGGATCGTCTTCTGTCCTTCGAGACGATAGGGATTGATCGAGTTCAGCAGATAGATTCCGAGCTCTGCAGAAGCCTGCTGGACCAGCGTCATCGCGGCATCAAAATCTCCGCGAATCTGCACGATCCGGGCGCCATAGGCAACAGTCTGTCCAAGCTTCGCCGGAGAGATCTTGCCGTCCGGCACAAACACGACCGCTGGCAAGCCGGCCTCCGCGGCGTAGGCCGCAACCGAGGCCGAGGTGTTGCCAGTCGAGGCGCAAGCCACCATTCGCGCGCGGACCTTCAGCGCGTGTGACGTTGCAACCGTCATCCCGCGGTCTTTGAACGATCCGGTCGGGTTCTCGCCCTCATGCTTCAACCAGAGCTGATCGATTCCCAGCCACTGGGCCAGGGTGCGAGCATCGTATAGATTCGTGTTTCCTTCTGGCTTCGTGGCAATGTGCTGATCGGCGAACGTTGGGAGAAGTTCCCGGTATCGCCAGACTCCGCTCACATCGGGTTTCGCCCAGGTTCCCAGTCGTTGATCGAATGTTCCACGGTCGATTTCGTCGGAGAGTGGAAGCGTGACGTCGAGAAGTCCGCCACAGTCACAGCGAGTGCGATCCGCATCGGCATCGTACTCACGCGAACAGTCAACACAGGTGAGGTTCAAGAGCAATCTCCCGCAGCCCGATTTCGCACGTCCACCGGACGATTCGTTCCGGTGCGATACTGGTTGCGTAGTATAGCAGCGACCGGATGGATTACCGACCGACAGGCAATGAAAACGGCCGGGTCATGGAAGACCCGGCCGGAGTTCTGCTTGCTCTTCGAGATTGCTCGAGCGTCGTCGACCTACACCGTGCGGTGCGGATCGAGTGCGTCGCGGAGCCCGTCACCAACATAGTTGATGCTGAGCACCGTCAGGAAGATCGCCGAGCCTGGGAAGATCACCATCACCGGATGGATTGCCACGTAGTCCGCGGCATCATTGAGCATTCGACCCCAGGTCGGGACGTCCGGCGGGAAGCCGAGACCGAGGAACGAAAGTGTCGACTCGGTGATGATCGCCTGAGCAACCGCGAGGGTTGCCGCGACGATGATCGGGCTCATCACGTTCGGCATGATGTGACGTAGCATGATCGATGACGTCTTGGCGCCGATGCAGTGCGCGGCCTCGATGTATTCCTTCTCACGAATAGAGAGGAATGAGGCTCGCACCAGTCGAGCAACCGGCATCCAGGATAACGCCCCGATCACCACGACAATCAGGACGAACATTCCGATCAACACGCCCATCGCATCTCGCGCCGCGTCCCGGAACAGGAACGTAATCAGCAGCAGGAGCGGGAGCACCGGCAGTGAGATAAACAGGTCGGTGAACCGCATCAGAGCTGAATCGACGAATCCGCCGAAGTAACCCGCCAGCGAGCCGATCGTTGTGCCAATCGTGACGCCAACGAGCATAGCAGCGATTCCGACGGCGATCGAGATCCGTCCGCCCCACATCACACGGGCGAAGATGTCGTGGCCCTCATGAGTCGTACCCATCGGGTATTGCCAGGACGGGTTTTCGTAGCCGATCGAAAAGTCGATGCCCCGGACAGGACCCTGATAGATTATCGGGCCGAAGATCACCATCAGAATGAACACAGCCAGAACGAAGGCTCCGCCCATTGCGAGTTTGTGATGCCGGAACTGGCGGAATGCGTCCGACCAGAGAGATCGCGGCTTCTTCGCCCGCACAGACCCGAGATCTTTCAGGTTTTCCCCGGAGGCAGTGGCTTCAGACATTCGTAGAATCCTTCCTCATCTTGAGCGCTCTGCGGGCTATTCGTATTTGATGCGCGGATCGAGAATTCCGTACATGACGTCCGCGATCAGATTGAATATGACCACCAGAATCGAGAATATGAAGGTAATTGCCATTACCACCGGAGTGTCGTTGTTCTGGATCGAGGTAATCAGAAGCGCCCCGATCCCCGGTACCCGGAAGATCTGCTCGGTGACCACAGCCCCCGTAAAGATCGTGGGGATACCGAGTGCGATGATCGTTACCACCGGGATCAGCGCGTTCCGCAGCGCGTGCCGGAAGATCACGGCGCGCCCGGCGAGACCTTTCGCCCGCGCGGTACGTACGTAATCCTGATGGATCGTCTCCAGCATCGCCGCACGCGTGTAACGCGTCAGAATCGCCGCCTGGAACATACCCAGAACCGCAATCGGCATGATCATCATGCGCACACGGTTCCATAAGGCCTCAAGGCCTTCACCGTCGACCGTTTGCCTGTATACGGAGGGTAAGGTGGGTAAGCCCCAATCTCCGAACTTCACACTGAACAACAGGATAAACAGCAGTCCGGTGAAGAACGTCGGCAACGAGAAGCCGATAAAGGCAATTGTCGTTGCAATGTTGTCAAAGATCGAATACTGCTTGACCGAGGAGATCACGCCCACCGGGATCGCAATCAATACGGCCACCACATATGCCGATCCGACAACTAATATCGTGACCGGTAACCTCTGGACTAATAACTCGCTCACAGGAGATCTCGTCTGGAACGAGTACCCGAAATTAAACTGAGCCAGCTCCGATGCCCACCGGACATAGCGGACCGGAACCGGATCATCAAGCCCCATTTCCGCTCGCAACCGCTGCTGAACCTCCGGCGGCACCGCCGGGTTCAGCGCAAGGTCCGAGAGCGGATCACCGGGGGCAAGCGCAAGAATCGTAAAGATGACAAGACTGATTGCGATCAGTGTCGGGATCGCGATCAGCAGTCGCCGTACGATATATCTACCCATTGAGCCTGCTTCCCAGCTCCACCGGGAGTGCCCCCAAGGTGCACACCCACCACCACCATTACCTCCGCAACGAGGGAGAAGTTCCTCTGCAGATCCTGTGACGCTCGGGCCGGTTTAACGGTACCTACTTCCACACTCCACACCGTGTGGGCGCCAACTTCATTGTGGTTGCAGCGTAACTTCCCTCGTGTTCCGGGGATAATACTTGATCCTGATAAGGCTCGTCCACCTCAACTCGCCACTTCCGGCCAGATCCTGTTCCGGAGCCACAAGTGTCGTCTCAGTCACGCCGGAGCGAACGGGTTGCCTCATCGTCGATGGTCATGCGCTCCGAGTCGATCACAACACCGTAAGCGGAACGAGCCTGTTCGACCGTCACCAGGCCGTCAATGACGTCGTCGAGCACCGCCTGTGGATTACGCTCGAGCGGTGAGAAGAATCCACCGCCTCCGGGCAGCCCAAGCGAGATCCTGGTATCGGGATCGAACTCCCGCATCCCCTTGGAATCGATGATAGTCCCATCACTCAGTTCGATATGCGCCAGCGCTCCCGGTTTGCCGCCCGCGTAGCCGGCAGCGGGATAGTGCGTCCGATCAAATAGCGACGAGAAGGTCCACGGCAGCCCCGTCGTGACGCCGACCTCCATCGTCTGCCCGAGCCCACCGCGAAACGTCCCCGGGCCGCCGGAATCTGTACGGTATTCCCGTTTCGTGATGTGAATCGGAGCGAGGGATTCGATTACCTCGGCAGGAACACCGGATATGCCACTCGGGAACGCAGTCGCACTGATACCGTCCTTGTTCGGGCGCGCACCTGTCCCGCCGGTCGAGAACCAGACATAGGTCCAGATGTCGCCATCGTTTTTTCGCCCGGAGAGTTGCATGCTCCAGATGTTCGCGGCACCTTCGGCCAGTACTCGTTCAGGCATCACTTCCGCAAGTGCACCGAAGATCGCTCCCGGCAGAAAGTGACCCAGAATGTGCCGGCCGCAGACTGGCGCCGGATGCTGGGCGTTGAGAATGCACCGTTCTGGCGCGACTACCTCAACCGGCCGGAAACTCCCCTCGTTGTTGGGGACATCCGGTGCCAGGGCGCACTTCAGTGCGTACGTGGTGTAAGCGTGCGTGTAGTTGAGCACGACATTGATCCCGTAGGCGCTCTCCGGGCTGCTCCCGTCCCAGTCCACGACCATCGAATCACCGTGTTTGCGAAGTGTCACTCGCAGTTTCACCGGTGCCTCGTACCCGTCTGAATACACCTCGTTCGAATACTCACCGTCCGGCAGCTTCGCAATCGCATCACGCATCGCCCGTTCGGATCGACTGATAATTTCATCACCCAGCGGATCGACCGATTCCAGGCCGAACTCGTCCATGAACTGCAGCAGGTACTGGCCACCGACGTCGTTGGCGACAATCTGGGCGTGGATATCCCCGATCACTGGTTCGGGCGCTCGGGTGTTGGCCGAAATTAGTTTGAAGAGCTCGGTGTTTTCCTGCCCACCGCTGTATATCTTCGTGATCGGGACAAAGAGGCCTTCTTCATAGACGGAACGAGCATCGGTACCCATTCCTCGCCCACCGATGTCCAGAGCGTGACAGGTGTTCCCGAAGAACCCGACCAGACGGTCATTCTTAAAGATCGGCGTAATCACTGTGAAATCATGCAGGTGGCCGGATGTCTTTTGTGGATCGTTCGTGATCATCACATCGCCGGGAACAAGTTCGCTCGCCGGGTAGACGTCCATGAAGTAGTGGATGCACGTCGCCATCGCGTTGATGTGCCCAGGCGTGCCCGTCACTGCCTGGGCGATCATATTCCCGCGGGTGTCGAACACACCGGCCGAGAGGTCTCCGGACTCCCGCACGATCGTCGTAAACGATGTGCGCATCAGGGCTGCGGCCTGTTCGTTGACGACCGCGATCAGCCGGTTCCACAGTATCTCCAGCGTAATCGGATCGAGCTGCGTGCTGCTCATGTATCTCATCCCTCTGATCGTTGTTCAGACTGTCGCTACATTCAAACTCCCACATGCTACGGTGAATCAGGACTTGAGACAACAGAAAAGCCCGGTGGAACGGGTGTCGTTCCACCGGGCTGTCGAGTTGGGGAACCACCGCGGGGGACGGTGGTCGAGGTGGTGTTTTGATCTCATCTTTGATGCGAGGCGCGGGAGCCAGGCAAGAATTAGATCATCTGTTCTGATTGTAGCGCACGATCATTTTCCTGAAACCTGTCCGGAGGGACAGAATTCAGTGGTCAGACGCTCTGCCCGGCATCTTCGAGCCAGGCACCGTTCTGGTAGACCGTGCGGCCGGCCAGCTCCGCTGGATTGCGCCAGGCCTGGATTCGGACCGGGTTCAGGACGATCAACGCGTACGCCGGATCAGAGCGGCGAGCGTCGAAGCCCGCCTGCTCGGCGTGAACGTCCCAGCGCGGGTCGGACGGAGCAGGAGATTCGATCGAAACCGTCGCATCGATCATCACGACATCGCGGGTCGGACCAATCCCGACCCGGGTCTGACCTCCGCGATGGAGGTTCCTCACGGTGCGACTGGAGGCCGGGGCTGCCATGATCAACTGAGATCCGGTCCAGGCGAAAGACAACGGAATCAAATACGGCTCGCCGGAATCATCGGTAGAAGCAACCCAGGCATCAACCTCTGTTTCCAGCATCCGGCGAACATCCTGAATGCGCTGATGTGTATCTCTCACCGCCACGAGTGAGTACCTCCAGCTCCAACATCCCTTCATCCCGTCCGTTGAAACGGTATCAGGCACCTGTTCCCGCGACGATACGAAGAATGTCGCAATCTCACGAGTCGGTGCGTGAAACCCGCAGATTCCCGAGCCGATCTACATCGATCCGGGCGGGTGTATTGACCACCGCGGTCGATTCGCGCTCCTCGATGATCGCCGGCCCTTCGAACGACATTCCCGGCCCCAGAAGATAGCGGTCATAAACCGGTACCTCACCGAACCCGGCGTTCTCAGGTAGATAGATTGAACGAACGCCTTTCCGAGCCGCATCGTGCGTTGCAGCTGGTTCCTCACTGCTCAGGAGATCCAGCGGCAGGTTACGGGATGGTCCAGAGACCAGTACCCGCCAGTTCACCGCCTCGATCGGATTGCCCGGAGCAGAACGCTGGTAGAGTCGAGTGTACTCCGCTTCAAACCGCTGCGTGATATCCGTGATCGATTCCGTGGAAAACTGGCCATGGCCCAGTTCAACGGTGATCTCGTGCCCCTGCCCGGCGTAGCGCAACTCCGCCAGTCGGGTAAACGTCATCTGCTCGTCCGGCACTCCCGCTTCCGCCAGCAGATCTCGCCCTTCGACCTCCATTTCGGTCATCAGCCGGTTGAGTTCTTGCCAGTCCAGGTCATCGAGCAGACCATTCAAGCTGCGAACGAAATCGAAGGCCAGCGGAGCACTGAGGAATCCTACGGTTGAGAGCACACCAGCGCCGGCCGGAACGATCATCTCCGGCGCGCCAAGAATCTGAGCGACACCCCAGGCATGCACCGGTCCGGCACCGCCGAAGGCAAACACGGGGTACTTCCGGGGGTCTTTTCCCTGTTCCACCGCATGAACCCGGGCTGCGTTCGCCATGTTTTCGTTGACGACCTGATGAATTCCCCAGGCAGCCTGGGTAACGTCGATCCCGAGCGGATTCGCGATGTTAGACTCCACCGCCTGACCGGTTGCCGAAGAATCGAGCGACATCTCCCCGCCCAGGAAGAAGCCTGGATCGAGGTATCCGAGCAGCAGGTCTGCGTCGGTGACAGTCGGTTGCTCACCACCTCGGCCGTAACAGACTGGCCCGGGATCGGAGCCGGCGCTCTGTGGCCCCACTTTCAGCAGCCCCAGATTGTCGATGGATGCGATGCTACCGCCACCGGCGCCGATTTCGATCATCTCGATGACCGGCACCTTTACCGGCAGCCCACTGCCCTTTTTGAATCGGTACACCCGACTGACTTCGAACTCGGTGGAGATCATCGGCTCGCCGTTATCGACCAGGCATGCCTTCGCGGTTGTTCCACCCATGTCGAATGAGAGCAGATTCGGCAGTTCCAGTTCCTGGCCGTACCTCGACGCAGCAAGAGCCCCTGCTGCCGGACCAGACTCAACAAGCCGGATCGGATAAGCCCGGGCAGTATCAACCGTACAGAGCCCACCAGACGACAGCATGATCAGCAATTCCGACTCGATGTCCTTCCCGCGCAGGACATCGGTCAACTCACCGAGATACCGATCGACCAGTGGTCGAACATAGACGTTCGCCAGCGTCGTCGAGACACGTTCATACTCGCGGATCTCCGGCGCTACATCAGACGACAGCGTGAATGTCAGATCAGGCGCAATACCGGACAGTTGTTCGCCTACGGTGCGCTCGTTCGCCGGGTTCCGATAGCTATGCAGCAATGCGACCCCGACGGCCTCGATGCCCTCGTTGCGAATCTGCTCGACCAGCCCCGCGAGATCATCTGGATCGACAGGTTTCAGAACCGTCCCATCAGCAGCGGTCCGTTCATCGAGCTCCAGCCGCCATCGCCGCCGGACAAGGGGCGCCGGCATTTCAAGGAAGATGTCATAGAGATCGTAGCGGTGCTCACGCCCCATCTCCACTGCATCTCGAAAGCCCTTTGTGGTGATCAGCGCGGATTGAGACCCGCGACGTTCGATCAACGCATTGGTTACCAGCGTCGTCCCGTGGATCACCTGTTGAACATCGGGCCCTCCGCGCGCACCTGCGGTCAACGAAGATCCAACACCTTCGCCAACTGCCGTCGCCGGGGCATCCGGCGTCGTCAGCACCTTTTCGATCACAAATCGCCGCTGCTCGGCGTCAAACAAAAGGACATCGGTGAACGTGCCACCGATGTCAACGCCGATGCGGACTGGTCGTTCACTCATACCGAGTCATCCCGATCCGCTTTAAAATTCCACTGTTCCCGCGTCGTGCGCAATTACTGGATTGCCGGCCAGAGCGTATCAGCCACTCTGAATGGATCACTGGAAACCACACTCGCCGCATAGAGCTCCATCGCTCCAAAGTCTGAGGTCCGATTCAACGGATCACCCCGGTCGACGATCCGCACGACAACCGGCATATCATCCCAGTTTTCGCCCGTCTCGGCAATCGGCGCCTCCCAGATGGCCAGGTTGAACGACGATGTGTTGAGATCCTCGATCAAACAGCGAAGCACACGATAGATCATGTCCGATAGTTCTCCATCGACCTTCGCCGCAGTCAGGACGATTTCCTTCTCCTTCAATGGAGTCAGGTTCGCCATGACCTCGATGTTTCCGAATCTGCGGCCGATTCCCAGCGCTTCGTGGACAGCAAACAGATCGTCGAAGTAGTTCCGATCATATTCAGTCCGGTACTCGATCGCAGACCGTCGAAGTCGCTCGACCTTGCCGTAGTGAATTCCCCGGCTGAGGCTGATCTGGGCGTGTCCGTGGGGGATTGAGGCTCCACTCTTCCAGAGACAGTTCCACATAAAGAGCGGGTAGACCGCCTCCGGATCCTGCTCATGACACTTCTGGATCCATTGCCGGGAAACATCGATCGCATCGCTGACAACCTCGCCGGTGAACGCCAGCGGATCATGCTCCCGGAAGATGATCACCCCGTGGAATCCATCGTACTTCGCAATGTTGCTTGCGGTAAGAGAGTGTTTGCCCTCGATCCGCCCAAACGTATCGGCGGGCGTGTTGTGCAAGGGTTCGCAGAATGGGTCTGGGGCTGTGCGGGCGATCTCGTCCGCAAGATCGGCCGGAATCCGGGCTTCCAGCGGCCGGCGTGACCGGAGATCGTTGAAGAGCGTCGCTTCAAGGGTGTGCCGGTTCGTGACCTTAACCACATGCTGGTTGAGTACGGCGTCAACCGACCCGAAGTAGCGCTCGATCCAGCGGTGCATGTGCTCTGGCGGATCGATCTCGCCGTTCGTTTCGGACACGTGGAAGAGTCGATTAAATGCTGAGCGGGTTTCATCCGGCAGCGACTCAACTACTCGAGGGAGATCGACAATTCCCCTATCTATTACCGTCTGACCGGGTTCGTTGCGTTCTTCCATAGGTACCAATCCCCCTCTTAACTTGCTGGCTGAATGCTCGAGTCTGTTTTCTGATTGCCCACCAGCCGATTAGATTCTGGTGGTCCGTTAATGAGGTAGCCAGTTGACGACCGGCACCCCGTGCAACATCAATCTCTCATCTTACGATGTCGTGTCCAGTTCGCGCATTCGAGACACCCTAATCATACCCATACGGCGACGACTCGGGAGTCAATACTCTCTCCACTCGGGATATCTGCCTCATCAAAATCGGCCTCAGTCACATCTGTCCCGATCAGCACATTGCGACCGGCGCGGGTTCCCGCCGGCACATGTGCCTGCCGCCCAA
>SLMJ01000202.1 GCA_007133615.1 Thermomicrobiaceae bacterium
CAACGACCTGGTCCTCGACCAGTCGTGGGTTGATCAGCGGGCCGCAATCGTCCACAGCGATGTATCGCTTGACATCGAGGTCGCCACTCTCCGGATCGATCTCGACAATCGCGACATGGACGCCGAAGGGGAACGTCCGGCCTTTCGGGGTGAAGAAATCGGTCTCTTCCAGTCCAAGCTCCATACCGTCCGGCAAGCCAGGTGTGTAGGCAGCGCGGGCGATCTCTTTAAACGTCACGCTCCGGTCGGGCGCTCCCCGTACCGAATAGGCATCGTCATGCTGTTCAATGTCTTCGACTGCGGCCTCGAGCATGCCGGCGGCGATGCGCTCGATCTTTTCGGCAACCTTCTGCGCTGCGCCCAGGACCGCGGATCCACCAATGGATGTTCCTCGACTTCCGAACGTGCCCACGCCCTGCGGGGTAATCGCCGTGTCGCTCGCACGGACCTTGATCAGTCCCATGTCGATACCAAGAACATCGGCGGCGATCTGCGCCAGGCTGGTCTCCTGACCCTGTCCGTGCGGGGACGTCCCAGTCGTGACCAGGACGGTGCCCGAAGGGTGGACCCGAACAGAGGCGCTGTCCCAACCCGGCCCGGCGAACTCACAGTAGACGCCGAAGCCGATACCCAGATAGCGGCCCTCGTCACGGGCTTCTTTCTGCTCCGTGCGGAACGCATCATAGTCGACCAGTCTGACGGCTTCGGAGAGTGCCTTGTCGTAGTCGCCGCTGTCGTACTCCGCGCCCGTGGCTCCCATGTACGGGAACTGGTCTGCAGGCACAAAATTCCGGCGTCGCACCTCCAGTGGATCGAGATCAAGCTGATGAGCGATCTCGTTCATGAGGCGTTCGAGCATATAGGCAGCTTCAGGCCGCCCCGCGCCACGATAAGCGCCGATCTGCGTGGTGTTCGTCATGACACCATAAACGCGTGTGTGCAGGTTCCGGATCTGATAGGGGCCGGTGGACATAACGCCGCTCCGAGTTGGAACCGGGGCGGCGTTGTATGCGCCGACGTTGCCGTAGAGATTGACTTCGAGGCCTTCGATCTTACCGTCGTCGTTCACGGCAGCTCGGAGCACCTGAATCTGGTCCCGACCGTGATTTGTCGCCTGAAAGCACTCGCTCCGAGTCTCCGCCCAGTGCACCGGTTTGCCGAGGTGTTTTGCAATCGCGGGAAAGAGAATGTACTCGGGGTAGATTCCGCCTTTTGCGCCGAATGCGCCGCCGACGTCGGGTGCAATCACCCGAACCTGGAATTCAGCGAGATCGAGCGCGTTGGCGATCCCGCCTCGCACCGTGTGCGGCACCTGGGTCGACGCCCAGACTGTCATTTCTTCCGTGTTCGGATCCCAGTTGACCATGATGCAGCGGGGTTCGATGAATGTGGCGTGGACCCGCTGGTTGCGCAGTTCTACCGAGACTTCGTGCGACGCTGACTCGAACGCGGAATCCAGATCCCCGTGTTCCACTTCCCAGAGAAAGCCGAGGTTGCTGTCCCAGTCCTCATAGAGCTTCGGCGCATCATCGCTCAACGCCTCTTTCGCGTCGACAACTGCGTCGAGTGGCTCGTAGTCCACTCGCACGGAGTCTGCTGCATCCCGGGCTGTGTACGGGTCGTCGGCGATGACGACTGCCACGGCATCCCCGGCAAATCTGGCCTTATCGGCAGTAATCGGATACCGCTCGAGGGTTCGATCCGGCGGAAGGTCAGGGCGACTGATTATCGGGGGCATGAGTTGCGGGAGGTCGCGTCCGGTTATCACCGTGACGACGCCGTCCCGGTCGAGAGCCGCGCTGGCGTCAATGTCCCGGATCCAGGCGTGAGCGTAGGGACTGCGAACAAACGCCGCATGCAGCGTCCCGGGTATCCGCACGTCGTCGACGTATTGACCGTATCCGGTTACCAGTCGACGGTCGTTCACCCGGCGAATCGACTTCCCGACGTGGCGTCCCGAAAGCCCTGGAATCGTGGACATCTCTGCGCCTCCCTTCGCTTCCTGATCAGATCGAAGCATTGATGATCTGTTGAGTCCTGGTCGAGGATACCGCGAATCGCGGGTTTATGTGCCGGATTCAGCTCAGGTCAATGTCTGGAGTCTCGATAGTCCGATTCTCCCCTGATCGCCAGGTATCGATGATCGCATGATCGTTCGGAAAAGCCAGATCGGGAAGTTCATCGGGGCCGAAGAAACCGACGGCATCGTTTTCATCGAGCGATTGCAGGTTGCCTGATTCCGGCGTTGCGACGAAGACGGCGAGCGCGACGGTTTCCCCGGGACTGGAGTAGAGGCCGAGCAGCCGATCGAGCTGGACTCGCAACCCGACTTCTTCCCACGCCTCCCGCACAGCCGCCTCTTCAACTGGTTCTCCGCGATCGACGTACCCGGATGGAAAGGTCCAGAGACCCTTGCCCGGATCGATCGTTCTGCGCTGGAGCGCCACTTTGCCTTGCTGCTCAACGACAACCGCAACCGCGAGTTTCGGGTCCTCGAAAAACGCGGATTCACACTCCGGACAAAAGGGACGCTCCCGTCCGGATATTTTGCGGCTCTCCAAACTGGACGTGCAATAGGGGCAGTAGATAATCGGCTGTCCGAAGTTGACACTCATACGTCACATGCTCCGCTTCGTTCGCTCCAGACGGCCCGGAGTTTCTCGACGTCTTCTCGGGTATCGACATCGAGCGGCCGGTTGTAGTCCGTGCAATCGACTCTCCGGATCATGTCCCGGTTTGCCTTGAGAATCGGTCTGGCGCCGGTATCGCCGGTTAGTTCCAGCAGGCTCGAAAACAGTTTTCGATCGAATAGCACCGGATTACCCGGGCCTTCTTGATATTCCGGCTGAATGATCTGTGCGGGATCGGCACGCCATGAGTTCGCGATGCGATCGATAACCGTCAGCGACTGGAGCGGCTGATCTCCAAGAACGAAAATGACTGCTCCGATGTCTTCCGGCATGTTTCGAACGGCAGCAACCACGCTGGTGCTCTGGCCGAGCGCGTACTCGGGGTTCTCGATGACCTGGAATCCGGACGAATCCACCGACTGTTGCACGGCGAGGATCTCGTGTCCGAGCACGACAAATCGTTCATCGAC
>SLMJ01000300.1 GCA_007133615.1 Thermomicrobiaceae bacterium
ACGCTGATGGTTGACGAACACCGTCCCGGCTGGAAAGTCTTTCTGTTCACAGACGTCTCCGGAATACCGCTGCAGTCATTCCGGGACCAACTGAAGGAGCGAGGTCACGAGACTGTCGGGATGCTAACCGCTCCACCACCCAGGTCCCGCCCGGATGCAAACGACTACCTGGACGTGGTCGCTACTGGTGCCGAAATGGGCATCCCGACCATTGTCTCTAACAAGCGGAAGGAGTGGCCGTCGCTGCTGCGTGCGTTCGAGCCAGACCTGTGCATCTGTGCCGGATTCATCTGGAAGATCCCGGCTGATGTGCTCGAGGTTCCCCGTCTTGGCACGATAAACATCCACGCCGGGAAGTTGCCCGAGTATCGCGGGCCTGATCCAGTTGGCTGGACATTCCGCAACGACGAGGGCGCGCTGAGCGTATCGGCGCACTTCATGACCCCGGAGTGGGATGCCGGAGCAGTGCTCGCACACAATCAGATCCCTTATGACGATGACAGCGATATCGCCGACCTCTTTCCCATGGTCATCGATGACGTTGTCCGGGTGCTCGATCAAGCGGTCGATCGCGTAGAAAACGGCGAACCCGGAGAGCAACAAGACGAATCGAAGGCAGGCTATGCACCGTTCTTCGAGCCGGAATGGCGCCAGATCGACTGGACAATGCCGCGCCGCTTCATCCACAACCAGGTGCGAAGCTGGATAGGACCCCGGGATTCCCCCAGAGGGGCGATTGGTTCTGTGGACGGCACATCGTTCATCGTGTACAAGACCCGAATCGAACGCGAATTCGCGGCTGACGGAGCAGCGCCGGGTTCGGTGCTTTCTCGCGAGAGTGACAGCATACTGGTCCAGTGCGCAGACGGACCGTTGCGGATCGTGGAATGGGAACGAGCTACGGATGACCAGAGTGAATGAGGCAATCGATCGGTTCACATGTTGGGTGACATCTGCGAACCTGCTCCGACGCCAGAACTTCCCGGACCCTCAGTCGCCCGGCGCTGCGGGCCGGGAGAATGCTGGCGATGATCGAGAGCACGATGCCGATTATGGAGAATCTAAACGCCATGGGCATCTGCAAGAGCGCAGACCCGATCACATTGCCAGAATCAGGGCGTCGCATAGATGCCCTCCTCGCTACCATCAAGCAAGCGCTGACTGTTACTCGACCACGCCCACCTCGTAGGCTGCTGTTGTTTGCTATTGGAACGACATGGAGATCACTATAGTCAAGCGGACCGCAACGCCTTCTTTACGCTGTTGAGCGTTCCGGTGTTGACGACGCTCTTCTTCTCGAGCCAGCCCCGGCGGGCGGTCCAGATCCCGTACTTCATCTGGTCGAGACCGGCGACACTGTGGGCGTCGGTGTTGACGGCGAAGTTCACTCCAAGCTCCCGGGCCAGGTGAACCCCGTTTTCGTCGAGATCGCGCCGGACCGGGTCGGCGTTGATTTCAATGATGACGCCGGCATCTCTTGCTTCGGTCAGAACGCGTTCCAGGTCGATATCGATCGCCTCGCGCTCGAGGATCTTTCGCCCCTGAAGATGCCCCAGTACCTGGCAGTTCGGGTTCTCGATTGCTTTGAGCAGGCGATTCGTCTGCTTCTTGTTCGAAAGATCCATCTTCGAGTGAATCGAGCAGATGACGATGTCGAGGTCGGACAGTACATCGTCGCTGAGATCGAGCGTGCCGTCCTCCAGAATATCGACCTCGCATCCGGCAAGCAGCGTCAGTCCGTTGATTGAGTCGTTGAGCTTTCGGATTTCCTCCGCCTGTTTCTGAAGATCATCGCTGCTGAGGCCGTTGACCATGCGCATTCGTTTGGAGTGATCGGTGATCGCCAGGTAATCGTAACCGAGTTCTTTTGCCCGATTCGCCATCTCTTCGATGCTGCCCCGACCATCGCTCCAGGTTGAATGGCAATGGAGATCACCCCGAATGTCGTCGATTGTAATCAGGCTCGGGAGACCGTTCTTTTTCGCGGCAAGCTCGACTTCGCCGCGGTTCTCTCGCATCTCCGGTTCAACGTATGCCAGCTTGAACGCATTGTAGATTCGCTCTTCGGTCTTGCCGGCCAGTTGTTTGTCGTTCTTGTCGAACAGGCCGTATTCGTTGAGCTTCTGGTCTTTGTCGATGGCCATGTCCCGAAGTGCAATCTGGTGGTCTTTGGCGCCGGTGAAGTAGATCAGCGCCGATCCCCAGCTCTCCGGCTTCACAACGCGGAGATCGACTTGCAACCCGGAGCGCAGGATGACTGAGCTACTCGCCTTGCCTTTGCTGATCACGTTATCGATCGCTTCGTAATCAACGAACTGATCGACGACCTTCGCCGGACTATGTGACGAGACCACGGAATCCAGATCGCCGACTGTTTCGGCCCGCCGCCGATAGCTACCGGTAACACAGGCATCTTCGACAGAGCGGAGCGATCGCAGGTAGTCTTCGAGTCCCTGCGCAGCTTCCTCGACCTCAGAGAGCAGGCGTCGTTGCTTCTTGCGGCGACCGGTCTCGATTGCAGCACTGATCTTTTGCTCTGTCCGTTTGCCAAAGCCTTTGATCTCGCGGAGCCGCCCGTCTTCGACTGCGTTCTCGAGGTCCTCAAGACTGGCGATCCCGAGCTCGGAATGCAGCACCTTCGCCCGTTTGGGTCCGATCTGCGGAATCGTGAGCAATTCACGAAGCGAGGGAACCGTCCGCTCACGCAAACGCTCGAGGTCGTCGAAGTTGCCGGTCTCGACAATTTCCTGAATCTTGCCGGCCAGATCCTCGCCGACCCCGCGAAGTTCCGAGAGGTCCTCACCGTCCTCGAGCATCTTGCTTACATTCCGGCCGAGCTCACCAATCGTTGTCGCAGCCTGACGGTAGGCCTGAACCCGGAAGACACTTTCACCCTCCAACTCCAGCAGATCCGCCATCTCCTCGAACATTTCGACGATATCGCGATTGTGAACGGCCATACGTGTGCTCCTGATTTTGATGCACAGTTCATGATGGCAGCGATACCGCAGGATGGTCGCCATGACGGTGCATGCTTTGGCACGGGCACATTGGGACCTCATGTTTTGCTTGTGTGCATAGCATGCTACAATCGCAAT
>SLMJ01000386.1 GCA_007133615.1 Thermomicrobiaceae bacterium
GTAACAGGTGCGATTCTGCCGGTTGACGGCGGTCTCGTCGCTGGACCACTGGCGATGATGAAGGAGTTTGCGGGGGAAAACTAGTGGATTTGCAGCAAACCCTGTTCTCCCCTCTCCCAGGCCTGTCCTGAGCTTGCCGAGGGAACTCGACGGAATACCAGGGACTCTCTTCGCCGTATAGATGGGCCAGCAGCGCCGTCTGAGAGGAAGGATGCTTCTCCCCTCTCCCAGGCCTGTCCTGAGCTTGCCGAGGAAATTCGACGGAACACCAGGGACTCTCTTCGCCGTATAGATGGGCCAGCAGCGCCGTCTGAGAGGAAGGATGCTTCTCCCCTCTCCCAGGATTGGGAGAGGGGCCGGGGGTGAGGGCGAAAGATAGCTACGTCAGCCCGGGAATGTTCATCCCGCCGGTAAGAGCACCCATCTTTTCCTGAGAAAGCTGCTCGGCGCCGGCCATGGCTTCGTTGATCGCTGCGAGGATCATGTCTTCGAGGATCTCCATGTCCTCGGGATCCACCGCTTCCGGATCGATCTTGATGCTCTTGACGTTGCGCAGGCCGTTCACGGTAACCGTAACCGCACCACCGCCCGCAGTTCCCTGGACCTCGGTTTCTTCCAGTTCCTGCTGCATCTGTTCAAGCCGCTGCTGCATCTGCTGCATCATCTTGTTGTTCGGTTGCATAACAAAATCCTCGTACTTTCCTGGCGAATTCAATCAGTGTATCGTCGCGGTTCCGAGCCGGGAGTATAGCACTTCATTACGTCGATGAAGCGGAGTAGTGTTCCTGTTTCCAGGCGTCGATCCGCCGGATCATCTCCTCGGCGTTCTGACGGGAGGCATCCGTCACCGGTATCCCATCCAGCATCGCCGCGATCTCGTCGAGTCGTTCCTGATCCTGAATCTGGTCGATCCGCGTTTCGGTGCGCCCGTCTGTCTCCAGCTTGGAAATCTTCAGATGCTGATCGGCAAACGCAGCGATCTGGGGAAGGTGACTGATGACGATCACCTGATGCCCACGGGCCAGTCCCCACAACTTTTCACCAACCGCCTGTCCACTGCGGCCACCGACCCCGACATCCACCTCATCGAACACCAGCGTCGGCGTGGAGTCGACATCGGAAAGGATCGATTTAAGTGCCAGCATCAGTCGGGCAGTCTCACCTCCGGAGGCGATTCTGGCGAGCGGCCGCGGTTCTTCCCCGGCATTCGGTGCAATCAGGAACTCGATCCGGTCGATACCGGTGGTGTCGAACGCAGCATCCACCTGGTCTCCATTTTGATCGATGGTCACGGTGTCGTTCCCGGACAACTGCCCAAAATCGACGCGAAACACGGCGCCACCCATGTGCAGATCCGCAATGGCCTGCTCGACACTCTGTTCCAGATCTCCGGCGGCGTTGCGCCTGACCTCGGAGAGCTTCGACGCCTGCACTGCGATCTCGCCGCGCAGCCGTTCCAGGTCCGCTTCCAGTTGATCGACCCGCTCTTCGCTGGAGTCCAGCTCATCCAGTTCCGACTGCGCCCGTTCGGCAAATGCCAGAATCTCGGGAATCGTCGAGCCGTACTTGCGCTGTAGTTCACGAATCAGAACAAGCCGCTCTTCGACCTCTTCCAGACGACCTGGATCGGCTTCCACTGATTCCGCATATGACCGTATCGAGGGCGCCCACTCTTCAAGCAGAAAGAGTGACTCCCGGATCTGCCCGGCGAGCTCACCCGCGCCATCGGGATCGACCTCGGCAAGGTGATCCAGCGCTGCGGAAGCCTGGCGGAGGCCATCGAGCGTGCCAGGCGTCGCGTCAAGGTCTGAATCACCCTCGATCAGCTGGTATGCCTGCCAGGCGGATTCCCGGAGCCGCTCGGCGTTGGCCAGCACCTGCCGTTCACGCTGGAGCGATTCCTCTTCATCGGCTGACAGACCGGCGTCGGCGATCTCCTCGACCTGAAATCGCAGGAGATCGATCTGGTGAGCGCGTTCCCGCTCACCGGACTGAATCCGCTCCAGATTGTCTCGGGTGTTCCGGAACTGACGGACGAGTTCAGCGATCTCACGGCGCTGTTCAGTTGTCCCGGCGTAGTTATCCAGCATCGCCAGATGTTCGGCGGGACGCAGCAAAGAGAGGTGCTCGCTCTGTCCGTGAATATCGACCAGCAGTTCGCCAATCGCCGCCAGATCGCGCGCTGGAACCGTCCGCCCATTGATCCGGGCGACAGAACGGCCGTTTCCGCGGATATCACGCGTGAGGATCAGCGTTGCATCTTCGTGCTCGATACCAAGCTCATCGAGCTTGCCGGTAATGCGTTCCTGATTCGGCATCCGGTCAAGATCGAAGACTGCTTCCACCCAGGCGCTATCGGCATCGGTTCGGACAAGGTCGGATGAAATACGGGTTCCCAGAACAGCGCCAAGTGCATCGATGATAATCGACTTGCCGGCACCGGTCTCACCGGTCATTGCCTGCAGGCCATCATCGAAGCTCACCCGGAGATCCCGGATGATCGCGAAATTGCGGATTGCCAGCTCAAGTAGCATCGATTCCTCGCCTGGGTCTGCGGTACATCAGATTTCGGCCCTCAATGTGCACCGCATAACTATAGCCGTCAGCGGCTACTGACCGGTACTGGATTCCTCGGCCCGGATGAGATCGATCGTCTCCACGGCATGGCGGAAGTGCGGGATGACGATGCTCCCACCAACGACAAGCGCAACATTGAGGGCATCGTAGAGCTCTTCGTCTGACCAGCCCTCGTTGATCGACTGCTCCAGATGGTAATCAATACAATCGTTGCATCGGAGCACCGTCGAGGCCACAAGCCCGAGCAGTTCCTTCGTTTTGCTATCCAGCGCCTGATCTCGATATGCTCCGGAATCGAGACTGAAAAACCGCTTGATGCCAAGGTGATCGATCTCGCTGATCCGATCATTCATCCGGGATCGATATTCTCTGAACTCATCCATCCGGTTTTCGGACACGCGGCCCCCTTTCATCGGGAAATCATGTTGAATTCGGGTCAGACAGAGTTGCCCCACCGTGTTCAGCGTAACAGGAGCGCAACAGGGTGACGAGCAACAGATTTGCTATAATCCGCAACGCTAACGCGTATGTTGACGTGTCCGGCCAGAGGAACGCCGGACAGGTCGGTTGCGCCACATTCAGGAGTTGCCGGCGGAATGACCGGAACGAACATCGATACATCCCAGCACACCGGCGCGCACCGGCTTTCGATATCCTCCGACCGCCTGGCGGAGATGATCGAACACGTCCGCTCCTGGTATCCCCTGGAGGGATGTGGCCTGCTCGCCATGAGTGGCGATCAGGTGACGAGCGTCTACCCGGGAACCAACGTCGCCCGCAGCGAGACCTTCTATGAGATGGATCCCCGGGAAGTCCTGCAGGCCCAGAAGCAGATCGACGAACGCGGAGAGCGTATCGGCGCGATCTTCCATTCACACCCGACGACTGAAGCGTGGCCATCGGCGACCGATCGGGAGCTCATCTTCGACCCGAACGTCTACATGATCATCATCTCACTGGCCGGCAATCACCCGGACGTCCGCGCTTTCCGCGATGACGGTGAGATTTCCGAGGTACCGATCATTCTCTCGGACGCATCTGAACAGGGAGCCGCATTATGAGCCGACGAACGATCGGGATTCTCGGCGGAATGGGTCCACTGGCGACTGCCGATCTCTACACCAAGATTATTCAGGCGACGCCGGCGCGAACCGATCAGGAGCATCTGCCGGTGATCATCCACGCCGATCCCTCGGTACCGGATCGGACGGCTGCGTTGCTGGCCGATGGGGAAGACCCGACGCCGTGGTTGATCCGTGGTTCACAGAATCTTGCCGATGCCGGTGCTGAGTTCATTGTGATTCCGTGCAACACCGCGCATGCGTTTCTGGATCCGGTGCGTGCCGCATGCCCGATCCCGATCGTCAGCATGATCGAGGAATCAGCCGCCGAGGTCCGAGAGCTCATTCCAGGGGGAGCCGCCGGGATTCTGGCCACAACCGGAACGGTTTCGGCAGGTCTGTATCAGGCTGCGCTGGAAGAGTTCGGGTTGGGAGCGCTCGTCCCGGAAGAATCCGGTCAGAGCCGGGTGATGGAGACGATCGAACGCGTCAAAGCCGGCGATATCGATGAAACAACCGTCGAACCGGTTCTCAGTGCGGCGCGCGAGCTGGAAAGCGCCGGTGCCGGCGCATTGCTGGCCGCCTGCACTGAACTCCCGGTAGTCCTCCGCCAGGAACACGTGGATGTCCCGCTGATTGATCCGACCAACGTTCTGGCCCGTGCAGCAGTGCGCATTGCCACGCAAGACGACGCATGGATCGCCCTGCAACACGGCTCCGCGAAAGTGCAGAGTCATGTCAATTGATCGCACCGACCTTCTCGATAAACTCAAGCGCGCGCCAGGCCGGATGCAACGGCTGATCGAAGATCATCCGGATGACCTGCTCTGTCAGGCCGGAGACGGCGGCGGCTGGGGGGCCGTCGAGATTATGGCGTTCCTTCGCGATTGGGATGTCGTCATTGATGACCGTCTCACCCTCATGCTGGAGGAAGACGAGCCCGAATTCGAGTCAGAAGATCCAGATCTCTGGTCGATCGAGCGAGACTATCACGCGGAGATACCGGCGGAGGTCAACAAAGAGTTCAAAGTCGGACGAGAGGCATTGATCGCCCGACTTGAGAAACTGGGCGACACCGCCTGGAAACGAACCGCTCAGACGCCCGAAGGCAACATCATCACCGTTGCGGAATTGATCCAGGGCGTCGTCGAGAACGATCAGGAATACCTCAACCGCATGCGGAATCTGCTGCAATAGCGCCCACCTCGCACGTCCACTACAGAATGCAATTCGTCCACGAGGTCCGGTTGCCGGCGGTTAATCAGCCCTCGCTGTGACGCTCAGCCACGTGCCACCCGCAGAGAAAAACCCCCGCTTCCGGATACACGGAAAGCGAGGGCATCGACGTCGGTCCGTTCGTTGAGCGATCAGTCCTGTTCGGAGAATGCCTCCGGATCGTACTCGCCGTCAGGATTCCAGAGCATCCAGCCAGTGGAGTCGAACCGCTCTGCTGCGGCAATCTGCTCCCGGACATCGTCAGCATCGAACGGCATCGCCTGCCCGTAGGAGAACGCCTGAAGCCACGGGCGGAGCCGGATCGCCAGGTGTCTTGGAAGCACCTCGTGTCCGCTCTCGATACTCCGACCGACCATTGCGAACGGTTCCGCGGCTGGATCATCGAACCCGAGCGATCCGGCTTCGAAGTTCGACGGGAACAGTCTTGGATGGAGATAGTCGACCCGTTCGACCATCGTGTGCAGATCCTGACCTGTCAGGTTGTTCGATTCATCCCAGACGCTCATGGCAAAGATGTCCGCGGCGAGCCGAGTTGGCATTGTGGCGATCGCAGAATAGGTCTCATCCAGGAAATCTGCGATTGCCGCCTTCCGATGTCCCGCTGTACTGATCTGGCCGAAGTCGGCGCGGTTGACCAGCCCACTGTCCGGGAACTGAACGGATGTGAGCTGAACCTCGTCGAACCCGTAGCCAGCGAGTTCCTGAACAAGCGCAATGTTGTAGTCCCAGACTTCTTCCTGATATGGATTAGCCCAGGCACGACCCTGCCATGTTCGCCAGAGGTCATCTGAGAAGGAATCGCTGATCCCCAGCTCCGGACGCGCCTCCGCCAGCATCGGGTCCTCGAAAACCGACACCCGGGCGATGGCGTGAAGGTCCCGAACCGCCAGGTCGAGCAGAACGTGATCGAGATCCATACTCCCGGTTACGGCGCCGATCTCGTTCGCCAGTTCAACGTCCGACTCGTAGTGAACACGTCCAAGCGCGTCCTTCACATCGATAACGACCGCGTTTACCTGGCTGTCTTCGACCATATCGAGGAACTCCTCGAACTGGTCGTCATCTGCCACGATGCTTGCCGGCGCAAACACCGCCTGGAGAGATTCCCGCTCCAGCACGAAGCCACCATCATAATCTCCGGCCTCGATGACCTTTGACTTGAAGCCTGCGGCTTTGACGACGATGTCGGCGTCATCTGGAACGTGTTCGAGCCGGAAGATGCCGTTCTCGATCGAACGAGTGTAGACGTCTCCAGCGGCAATCGTTGCACCCCGAACCGGGCTGCCATTCTCATTGATGACTCGTCCCTCGATGCGCGGAGCTTCGAGTCCGATAATATGCTCATCATCCGGACCGAGCTCGGCCTCGAGCGATTCATATCCGTCCAGACTGAACGTCACACTGGTGGTGTCTGACACGTCGGGAAGCTGAAATCGGCCATCCGCCCCGGTTGTGGTCGTAACTTCCTCGCCATGGTCGTCTACCGCGCTCACAGTGACGCCGGCCAGCGGTTCATCGGTCGATTCATCGAGGATCGTCCCGCTGATGGCAACGTCATCGCCAGACACACCGCCAACCCCGGTGTGGGGCGTCGGCGTTCCCGACTGGGAATCGACGTATCCGGGCGTGTATTCGGAAAGCTCGGGTTCGTCGCTCTCGGCAGTCGGACCAAACGCGACGGCCGCGAGGATGACCACGGCATACACAGCCGCGACCCCGATAATGATTCGATTCAGGTTATAGTGCGTCACCGGCTCTTCCCTCCGGGCATGTGCGCTCGGCACCTGTACGTACGATGGCACCGCCACATTAGTTGAGTCTTATTATGCCATACGGACATGCTGTACGTACAGGGGTTCGGTGACAATCTGTCGAAATTCCCGTGTTAATGGGGCAAATTCAGGACGGATGCGTGCCTCGCCCGGGCCACAGAGGCATAAGTGGACACGTTATGTAATGGGAAGAGCTGGGAAACGTGAAGCGGATCGCCCGGAGTCCTGCTGACTCCGGGCCATGGTGGTTAAGTCTTGCTACTGTTCGGCTGGAGCCAGCGCGCCTTCGTGATACGTCGCCGCCGCATTCCAGAGCATCCAGCCGCTTGCTCCGAAGTCTTCTGTGGCCTCGATCTGGGCTCGCACCTCGGCGTCGCCGTAGTCGATTCCGGGACCCCAGGAGAAATCCTGAAGCCACGGACGGATCTTCGGCTTCAGCCGTTCCGGTAGCATCTCTGCACCATTCTGCAGTGATTGGAAGATCACCTCATAGGGGTGATCATTTGGTATATCGAAGCCCATCGACCCTTCGTAGAAGTGGGACGGATAGATCATCGGGAGCACGTAGTCCAGATGCTCGGTCACCGTGACCAGGTTCTGGCCGATACCACCTTCGGTCGGCTCCCAGAGCGTCATCCCGAAGATGTCGCCGGTCAGATAGGCATGAGTGGGCGCAACGACATCGTATGTCGCCTGAAGAAAGTCGGCGATCGCCTGATCCCGGGTTTCGGCATTGCTTTCTTGCCCGTAATCGGCCCGGTTGAGCGGTCCATCGCTCGGGAAGCGCATGTAGTCCAGCTGGATTTCATCGAATCCGAGCTCGATTGCTTCTTCGATCAACGCGATGTTGTAGTTCCAGACCTCTTCGCGATAGGGATTGACCCATGGCAACCCGCCGAATGTCCGCCAGATGCCGCCCTCCTGGCTGTCCTGAATGGCCAGGTCCGGACGGGCCTCGGCCAGAACAGGGTCCTCGAAGATCACCACCCGGGCGATCGTGTAGATGTCGCGTTCCTGCAGCTGTTCAAGGGCAGATTCGACATTGTAGGTCGGCGCCACCGCGCCAATCTCATGGGCCATTTCAACGTCAGTGTTGTAGAAGACCAGCCCGGCGCTATCCTTGACGTCCAGAACGATCGCGTTCAGCTCTGTTCGATCGATCTTGTCCATCAGACCGGTCAATCGCTCCTGATCAGCCGTGGCCCCGGCGGTGGCGTATATTCCCTTGATGGATTTGCTCTCCAGCGCAACTTCACCGTTGAATTCGGCGATCGGAACGATCTGAACCGCGTAACCGGGCGCCTTGAAGATGACGTCGCCGTCATCAGGAGAATCTTCGAGCCGGAAGGTCCCGTCTTCTCCGGTCCAGGTCAAGGCGTCTCCAGCGGCAACCGTGGCATCCCAGATCGGCTCTCCAGCCTGATCGACGACCTGGCCGGCAAGCTCGGCAGACTGCATGGCGATCGCGAATTCAGTCTGATCATCGACCGATTGCTCGATGGTACGGTAGCCTTCTATCGAGAAGGACAAGCTGGCATCCGCCGGAACATTCTCGAGCGAGAAGCTGCCGTCTTCTCCGGTCGTGACCGTCGTTGACTCGGCACCGTTGCTGACCACGACATTCACGCCCCCGAGTGGCTCGTCCGTCGCAGCATCAGTTACCGTGCCGCTTACGGTCTCGATACGTTCGGGAGTGGGCGTGGGATCAGTGTCGTCATCGCTTGCATCATCAGGCGTCGGGTTCGTCGCAGTTCCATTGGTTGCTATATCGTCGTCACCAGTTGTCGCGGCCGGAGTCGTCCGGGAATCAGCGACATCACTGTCCGAGTCGCCCAACGGTCCGACGACAATTGCTGCAACGATTATCGCCGCCAGTATCAAGGCTGCGCCAATAATGAGACTGTTTATTGCGCGGTAGCTCAAATGCGTGGCCCTTCAGTAAAGTGTACATACGCCAATTATAACGCAGTCCGCCTGTATTCGTTGCAGAGTCGATGCCGGGATCAAAGGAGTAACTCTGGTGTCAACTGAAGAATCATCACCTCTCTCGGGCACATCTCAGGAGTATTACAATCCCGAGCGTTCGATTCGGAGCAAACTGATCATTATCGGCGTCGCGATTCTGTTAATTCTGGTCGCTTATGCGTACGTCGGGACACGAGATCGCTCACTCGATATCGATGATCCGGCGCTCATCTCCCAGCAACAGGAAGATGGGCTGATCTGCTGCATTCTCGAGTTCGACTCCGGCGGGCAGCCGCACGCCATTGTCATAACGCGCGAACTGGAGGGGGAGTTTCGAACCGTCGTCTTCCGGGTTATGACACTGAACGATGACGGTAGCCCGGAAGAGATCAACGCAATCGGTTCACCGATTCCCGGACTCCTGCCGACACGTATCGCACTGGTCGACGACACCGCATATGTTCCCATCGATGGAGAAGGTCAATCCGGTGTCTGGGCCGTCGATCTGAGCGATCCCGCCTGGCCGGAAGACGCCGGCTTCACCAGCACGGGTGACGGTATCTCCCGCCAACTCGCCGCTGACGGCGACCGGCTGGCAATCAACCACACATCGACCGTCGCCATTCTTGACATCACCGACCGAACGAGCCCGGAAGTTCGCAGCGAGCTGGAACAACCAGAATCGGGAATCGTCACCCTCAAGATGGCGGGCGAGCGGCTCATCGTGAATGATACCGTCAACGACGAATTCCGTGTCTACGACCTCTCCGACGTCGATACGCCGGAGCAGATCGCGCTGCATCAGAATCCGGATGGAACCGGCGAACTGGAATTCGAACTGGGCGCGGAAACCCCGGAAGACCGGCTCGATCAGGTTGCGATTCCGTCCCGCTATCTCGACTTCTTGATCGATGACGGTCTCGCCTATCTGGCGGCGAGCGACATCGGCATCCGGATGCTGGATCTTGGCGGCGCGGATGAGCCCGAGATCATCGGCGATCTGGCGCTTCCGGACCGGGCCGTGCGGGTTGCTCAGCACGGAGACCGGCTGTTCGTCCTCGGGGCGTCACCCGGCAACGTGGAGGAACTGACCTACTCGATTCACATCGTGGACATCTCGGATCGCACCAACCCGGAAGTCGTCGAGACGATCAATAACATTCTCAGCGAACCGGGAATCCAGGCGATGACGGTCTCCGCTGACGGTCAAAGGCTCTACCTTGGTCTGTACGAGTCATTGCTGGTCTTTGACATCAGCGATTAGCGGAATCAGAAGGGACCAGCGCGATGTCTGACACACTCCGGGAAGCGCTGATTCGGACAGGCCTCGTGCTCATCACGATCGTGGGTGCCGTCTTCGTCTTCTTCGTCATCAACGATATGCGCGAGGGTACGTTTCGGCCGATCCCGGTCGTCACTGCTATTCTGACGGTGATCGCGCTGGTCTGGCTGAACCGCTGGTGGTACGCGCGGACCGGCAACCGGATCTGAACAGGCGGCTATCGTCGCCTTCGCGGCGCCTTCGGCAAGGAGATTTCCAGGTCATCCGGGTCCGCAAACGTCTCCAGTGGCAACTTGAAATACCGTGCACACCTGGTGGCCTGTCGCAGATCCAGCGGCCGCGTCCCTTTCAACAACTCGGTGGACTTCTGCTTACCTCCCAGCAAGGGAATAATCTCCGACTGGCTCAGCCGATGCTCATAAATCAAGGCCCGGGCAATCTCTGCGGCAGAGACTGATGGAATCGGAACGTTTGCGTGCTCGTACTCTTCGATGAGCAGCGAGAGCACTGTCAGATAGTCCTGCTCGTCCTCCGAGCGCCCCGAGATCGCAAGCAGTTCATCTGCCTTCGCCACCGCATTCCGCAGTTGCTCGTCACTCCGGAGCGGCCGAAGCGCGAACGACTGGCACAGTGCCGCATAGTCGTTTCCGGTGGACGGCTTCGATGGGACGAGCGCCTTCCATTCCCCGGTCTGGAAATCATTGTGGATCAGAACGTCACGCACCCAGATCGCCGACCGTTCGAAATCCACCGTCGCGATCAGAAACAAACTGCTTCCGCGCAAATCGAAGGCAACGAGATCCCCCTCCGCCTGCGCGTAGGGAAACGTCGCACACAGCGCGTCGGCTGAATCCCAGTTGTGGCTGGTTACCAGCTGAAACCACGCCCGGAGGGCGACTTCGTTCCGCTCATGATCTGCCCAGAAATCGCGCAAGCGCACACGATTGAAGACCTGCACCGTGTTCCATCCGTTTCGTCGTGGTTGCTAACAGATCAGCCAGGATAGTTACGAGCTAGATAAGCCCCAGAATCTGTCCAATGTTCGCACCGGAATCGATAACCGGTTCAATCGCGCCGGACCGCGACGTCAACAGGCCAGTCACTCCCGGGCCATGCCCGGACTGGAATGAATCACCGTGGGCAATCACCCCGATACTGATCGAACCCTTGTGGTAGTAGCGCCCGTACGTCGAATCAGCGTCCAGAATCGCCACCAGATCGCCGAGCCGCAGCGTTTCCAGATTGTATTCCTGGACCGTCTCCTCATCGAACATCGTGATGTCGTAGTCGCCACGGTTGACGTTGTCCCGTCCCAGACCGGAGCCCATCACCCTCGCGGGTACCGTGTGCGTGACCGGCACGACGAGCTTGCCGTCCCGGGTTTCAGTCACCCATTTTGCGAAGAGGTCCGGGTCGAGACTGGTTGGTAGCACGTCCGCGAAATCGGGAAGTCGCAGACCGGTGCCGAACGACTTGATCAGGATCTGATCCTTCGGCTTCATCTGCTCCAGTGTCTCGAACGGAAAATCGACCATCACATGCTCGATGCCGCCGTGCTTGCCGGTCACGGTGCCCGTTGCGCCCTTCGCGTTGCCCGAGACCACTTCAGCGGTGTTTCCGACACAGGCAAACGTGTTCAGCCCACCATTGGCCGTATCGTCTGTATTGCGCATCGATACCGCCGGCTCAACGTGGTCACCGACGATATCCCGAATCCGGTGGCCGATCCGGATGTTGTAGGCAACACCACCCGTCGCCGGCACGACCATCGGCTCTCCTTCATAGGAAACCCGATACGGAGACGCCGCCCGCACCCTGGGCTGGCTTACCTCTCCCATAACGGAGAGTCTGACGAGATTGTCGCGGTTGGTGGTTATCCCGGGCATGTGTCAGTCCTTTCGGTTTGGATCTCGATGGCCGTCTAACTGTTTCCTAACCCTGAATCTCTTCCCGCTCGATCTCCAGTTTGCCGGAGTGCCCGTGGGTTCGGCAGGTGGCGCAGCGCCAGGTGTAGACCGGGCGGCGGGCGGTGCGCGCCGCCTTGCAACGAGGGCAACGGTGATGCCAGA
>SLMJ01000371.1 GCA_007133615.1 Thermomicrobiaceae bacterium
GGGATACGAGATTCTGTGGCTCGTTTGTTTGTTATCAGCCGTTATTGGTTGTGCCTGGGCGGCCGATTTCGCGACCAGACGTGCGCTTGTCACTGAACTAAACACTGCCGAAAACACTGGAAGCGCCATGTCTCTGGAAGCGCTTTCGCTTCAAGGTGGAAAGATCTTCGCGCCGATTATCGGCGGGTTGTTACTGGGGGTCGGTGGAGCACCGGCTGCCTACGTCTTTCTGTCCGGCATGTTCGCATTCGGCCTGTTCGGAGTCGGGAGACTGCGCGCGATCGGGGTCGAGGGCCGCCCCGCAACCACATCATCCTTACCGTTGATTGATCTTCTGCGAACTGGCTGGCGCACGGCCGTCGAAATCCCGATTGTGCGAGTTGCGCTGATTGTCACGGTGGTGATGAACCTGATGGTTTTCCCCTACCAGCATCTGATCGCATTGATTGCCGGAGAAGTCCTTGACGTTGGCCCGAGCCGGATGGGGGTTCTGTCTGGGGCGGCCGGCTTGGGATCAGCCGTGCTCGCGGGATATCTCACGTTTCGAAGCCGACCCGCAACCGCGCCGGTGTATTTCGCAGTTGGTGCAACGGCTGGCGCTGCAGGGCTCGTCGTGCTCGCGTTCTCCACGAACTTTCACCTCTCGGTCGGGTTGCAACTGGCCATCGGCGCCTGCTTCGGCGCCTTCGGGGCTATGCAGTCGGTGATCGTTGCCCGGGCGGTTGAGCCAGAGATGCGAGCGCGGGCGATGGGTGTCCTCGCCATGGCAATTGGAACCGGCCCGATCGGTATGCTGCTAACCGGAACGCTCAGTTCCTGGATCGGTGCATCGTGGACAATCGGCGGGATGGCTGCCATGGCAACGGTCATTCTTGCCGCAACAATCCTTCGCTATCGTGAGGAGCTCTTTGGCTCGACAGCGGCCGGCCGCGAGCAGACTGCAAGGTGAACTACCCCGCGGCCTGCTCCTCGGTCTCAATCCGCGGGAAGATCGGCTTGGCCTTTTCGACGCGTTCGACTCGTGGCTCAGCGCCCCACTGCAAGGCGTCCGTCCAGCCGTGATCGATGAGTTCGAAGCCAAGTTGCTCAGACATCCGATTGGCGGCGGCCGGCAGGAACGGTCGAATTGCGTGGCAGGTCACTCTAAGCGACTCGACGAGATGGTTCAGCGTTTCGTCAAGCTTCTGTCCGGCTGCTTCGTCGCCGTTTCGTTCTTCCTTGGACACGCTCCACGGCGCCATTTGTTCGACATACTGGTTTGCCCGGACGACAAGGTCATTGATCGCCGCCAGCGCTGCCTGCGGATCGTAATCGTCACCCATTGCCGTGTGGAGCTTCCGGGGCAACTTTTCGCACGCTGATCGTAGCTCCTTGCTTTCGGGCAGCGTTGTTTCCGCCTGCGGAACCAGGCCCTTGCGGTATCGTCCAACCATGCTGACCGTTCGATTGAGCAGGTTGCCGAGATCGTTTGCGAGATCGGCATTGTACCGGCGTTCCAGTTTGTCGTTGGTGAAGTCGGCATCCAGGGTTGCCGGCACTTCCCGAAGCAACCAGTAACGAACTGCGTCCGCACCATAGGTTGCGCAGAGTTCGACAGGATCGACGGTGTTTCCAAGCGATTTGCTGATTTTCCCGCCGGCGATGGTCAGATAACCATGGACGAAAACGGTTGTCGGCAGTGGTTCCCCGGCCGAGAGCAGCATCGCCGGCCAGTAGACGGCATGAAATCGGAGAATACCTTTGCCAATGCAGTGGACACGATCCGGGCTATTGACCCAGAAACGCTCGTAGTCCTCGGACTCCTGCCCGTAACCGAGCGCGGTAATGTAGTTGGCCAACGCATCGACCCAGACGTACATCACCTGATCGGGATCTTCCGGCACCGGTACACCCCAGCCACGGGCCCGCTCACGGGAGCGAGACACACTCAGGTCATCGAGACCTCGAGCGACGAAGGAGCGTACCTCGTTCCGGCGGCTTTCCGGTATGATCCGCATCCGGCCGGAATCGATGAACTCCAGCAGTTCGTCCTGATACTTCGATAGCCGGAAGAAGTAGTTCTCCTCTTCGACGAGATCGGGCCGAACCCCGTGCTCGGGGCAGAGGCCGTCTTCCAGTTCGTCCTCGCTATAAAATTGCTCGCAGCCAACGCAGTAGAGACCAGTGTAGGACTTCTTGTAGAGATCGTCGTTACTTTCGAGCTTCTTCCAGAGGTATGCCGCTCCGGCGAAGTGACGCGGATCGACCGCGGTCCGGATGAAATCGTCGTTCTCCACGTGCAGCAGGTCGAGGAGGTCGATGAACCCCTGGGCGTTTCGGTCGACCAGCTCGCGAGTCGTGATTCCTTCGCGTTCGGCAGCCTGCACATTCTTGAGCGAGTTCTCATCTGTGCCGGTGAGGAAACGGGTATCCCTGTCCAGCAGCCGGTGGTAGCGGGCGAACACGTCTGTCTGCACCATTTCGAGCGCGTGCCCGATATGTGGTGGTGCGTTGACGTATGGAATCGAAGTCGTTATGTAGTAGCGATCTCTGGAAGCGTCCGACACTCCTGGCACCTCATTCGGCGAGATTCGTTTTTGGCGTTAATGCCCGATTTCCGCATAATTGTCAGCCAGAAGGATACCACGGGACCGGTTGTCTCCCGTGCTAGCGGGCCGCGTGCCGGTATGGTCCGGCGGCGCGTGAAACCACCGGTTGCGGCACTCGTCTTAACAGTACGATGGTCAAGTCATTCTGCCGTATGCCCGGCCTCGCGGATCGGAAGCCGGCCGACGGCTGTCTAGCCCATTGGTACCAGGCCAGATCAGGACCATTTTTCTACCTGAATGTAGAAAATCGAACCGGATTGGACTGGACAATTGGACGCTCAGGGGTGACAATAGAGGCACGGGCGAGTTCGGTGATCATTCAGGTCGTGACATTCCGGCACGCTGAATTGGCTCGGCTATCGCCCCGAAACTTGCACACCAGACTCATCTCCTCCTCACGTGCGGGGCAGCCGTAGTCGAGCGGCTGCCTCGTTCGTTTTTCTGGAATTTCTCCGCATTCTGTGGCTCGAGACGATAGAATTGGTAGTATCATCTGTGTACCGTGGGTTTTGCGTGAATTCACGGCTACTGCGGTGTGTATTTGATAAGACGCGCTAGCGTACCAGGTCGCCTGCCGAAGGGGTTCCACACCTTGATGAATAATCGCGACGATCAATCCAAGCGGCAGAAACAGTCTGGCGGGCAAGACGGGGAGCAGAAAACGCGTCCCAGTTTCCCGATCTGGATCCTCTGGGCACTGTTGATTTCACTGTTCGCCTATAGTGCCTATGCCTATTTCTGGCCATCAGGTGACCCGACGATCTCGATCTCGTATTCCGAGCTTCGCCAGCAGGTGGAGGCCGGGAACGTCAGCGAGATCACCATGGAAGGCGAGAATGTCTCCGGTGAATTCGCCTCCGAGATGTCCGAGTATGAGGGGCAGATCTACGGCCCTGATGAATCACTGCCTTCCGGTGCGGAGTCCGACGACATCACCCAGAGCGCCAGTTTCGACTCTGCTGTGCCAGAAAACACACAGCCAGACTTCGTCGCATTTGCCACTGAAAACAACGTATCAGTAACTGCAGAACCGTCTTCCAACGGGTTCTCGAGTACGCTGTTGTTCTTTGCGATACCACTACTGCTCTTCATCGTCATTCTCTTCTTCATCGGGAGGAGTATGTCTCGCGGCCAGCAGAACGTCTTCAGCTTCGGGAAGTCCAAGGCCAAGCAGTATGACCCGGAACGACCCAAGCTGACATTCTCTGATGTCGCAGGTGAGGAAGAATCCAAGGCCGAGCTTGAAGAACTGGTGCAGTATCTCAAGGACCCGGCCAAGTTCCACAACATTGGCGCTCGCCTGCCACGGGGCATCCTGCTGGTTGGTCCGCCAGGAACCGGTAAGACCTTGCTCGCCAAGGCGGTTGCCGGTGAGGCGGGTGTCCCGTTCTTCAGCGTCAGCGCTTCAGAGTTTGTCGAGATGTTCGTTGGTGTTGGTGCCAGTCGCGTTCGCGATCTGTTCGAGAAAGCGAAGACGAACTCTCCGGCCATCATCTTCGTAGACGAGCTCGACGCGGTCGGCCGGCAGCGATTTGCCGGTGTCGGCGGTGGTAACGACGAGCGTGAGCAGACGTTGAACCAGCTGCTCGTCGAGATGGATGGCTTCGATCCACATGAGGACGTCATCGTTGTCGCCGCGACGAACCGACCAGACGTGCTCGATCCGGCGCTGTTGCGTCCGGGTCGCTTCGACCGACAGGTGACGGTTGGCCTGCCTGACAAGCGGGGCCGTGAGGCTATTCTGAAGATCCACACGCGCGGGATTCCGGTTGATGAAAACCTTGATCTCGGCCTGATTGCCTCGGCAACGCCTGGCTTCGCCGGTGCGGACCTTGCCAATCTGGTGAACGAATCTGCACTGATGGCTGCCCGACGTGACAAGAAGGTCGTTCAGAAGGATGACTTTGACCTTGCACTGGACAAGATCATCCTCGGTACCGAGCGTTCGATGGTCATGAACGAGCATGAGAAGAAGGTCGTGGCGTATCACGAAGGCGGACACGCTATCGCGGCGCACTTCTCGCCAGGAGCAGACCCGCTTCGCAAGGTCACGATCGTTCCACGAGGCCGGGCACTGGGTGTGACGATTCAGGCACCCGAGGAGGACCGGTTCAACTACTCACGAAGCTACCTCCTGAGCAGGCTCGTGGTAATCATGGGGGGCCGGGCTGCCGAGCGCCTTGTCTTCAATGAGATTACGACCGGCGCGCAGAACGATCTCAAGGAAGCGACCATGCTCGCCCGTCGAATGGTGGGACTGTGGGGCATGAGCGACGAGATCGGCCCGATCTTCCTCGGAATGGGTGAGCAACACGTCTTCCTTGGGCGTGAGATGGGACAGGACCGCGAGGTCGGCGAAAAGACCGTCGATCGCGCCGATGAGGCCGTCCAGCGCATTCTTTATGAAGCTATGGATCGGGCGGAAGCGCTCTTGCGGCAGCACAGAGACAAGCTGGATTCGCTGGCGGACCGGCTGATCGAAGACGAAACGGTTGACCGTGATGGACTCTTCGAGCTGCTTGGCCCGCATGCGGTGCCAGCTGGCGAGACGACTGCGGTTGCGGACATGTCGCGTACAGATGACCACGAGCATCGATCAGATTAGCGAAACATGCCTGCGTGAACAGTATGTAACGCGCGAACCGGCATATTCTGCGTGGTATCATTCCGCAGTTTGCCGGTTGTTCGCGTTCACCGGCTGCGGAAAACTGAGGTGGCGTGTCGAGTTCTGACAGGGGAACAAGGGGACGGCACGATGGACGTCAAAAACGATCTAGCACAGCGAATCGCCTGGGTCTTTCCGGGTCAGGGTAGCCAGTACGTTGGCATGGGTCAGCGCGTCTACGAAGTGTCCGATGCGGCTCGCCGGATCTTCCATCAGGCAGATGACGTTCTCGGATACCGGATATCGTCTCTCTGCTTCAATGGACCGGCAGACGAACTCGAGGATACGGTAAACGCCCAGCCGGCAATCTTCACAGTAAGTATTGCCTACCTGGAGGCGTTGCGGGAGCGTTCCCGGGATCTCGGGAAGTCAATTGCGCCAGTCTACGTGGCCGGTCACAGCCTCGGAGAGTTCACGGCACTGGTTGCTGCCGGTGTGCTGGATTTCCGCGACGCGCTGGTACTCGTCCGTGAACGAGGTCGCTTGATGAAACAGAGTGGCGAAGAGCGCCCGGGTGGTATGGCGGCGATCATCGGCCTGGACCGTGAGCCGCTTGAACAGGTTTGCGAAGAGGCGGGCGAGGTTGGAATCGTCGTCCTCGCAAATGACAACTGTCCCGGCCAATCGGTGATCTCCGGAGAGATCGCTGCGCTTGAACGCGCAATGCAATTGGCCGAGGAGCGGGGCGCCCGGCGAACCGTCCGGCTTGGGATTTCGATCGCGTCACATTCACCATTGATGGAGCGGGCGGCACAGCAACTCAACGACCTCGTTGCCCGTATGCCGCTGCGAGACCCGGAAGTGCCGATTGTGGCAAATATGACCGGGCAGATTATGACCACGGTCGATGATGTCCGCAATGAGATCTCGCAGCATGTGTTGATGCCGGTTCAATGGTCGAGTTCGGTCAAAGAAATGGTCAACGGAGGGGTGACCACGTTCCTGGAAGTCGGTCCCGGGCAGGTGCTCAGTGGATTGATTCGCCGGATTCGACGTGATGTTCAAACCCTCAGCGCCAGGGATTACGGGGTATACGGCCAGGAGTAGTCTGGTCGGTACACCAGGGAGGAAGGATCGTGCATCGAGTCGTCGTAACTGGATTGGGCGCAATCACTCCAATTGGCAACAGCGCCCCGACGTTCTGGGAAAACCTTGTCAACGGCGTAAATGGGGTTACCCGGATTACTGCGTTCGACCCGGAACCGCTGGAAGTCCAGATTGCTGCGGAGGTTAAGGGTTTTGACCCGAAGGAGCACATGGACTTCAAGGCAGCCCGGCGGATGGACCGCTTTTCGCAATTCGCTGTCGCGACGGCGGGCGAAGCAATCAACGACGCTGGCCTGGAAATCACCGAAGATAACGCCGAGAATATCGGGGTAATGTTCAACACTGGTGGCGGCGGTATTCCGACGCTGACCCGCGAGGTGCTCAACTATCATCAGAAGAGTCCGAGCCGGGTTAGTCCGTTCTTCATTCCGATGTTTGCCTCAAACATGGCTGCCTGCCAGGTTTCGATCCGCTTTGGAATACTCGGCCCGGTTCAGGCTTCAGTTGCGGCATGTGCGGCTGGCAATCAGGCATTTGTTGATTCGCTGCGGATGCTTCAACTCGGAGAAGTCGATGTCATGATTAGCGGCGGGACCGAGGCTGCGATGGATCCGGTCTCTGTTGCGGCCTTCGGTAATATGGGCGCGCTTTCCAAACGAAATGACGACCCCGCACACGCCAGTCGCCCGTTCGATAGGGACCGCGACGGGTTTGTCTTCGGTGAAGGTGCTGGTGCGCTGGTGCTCGAGACAGAAGAGCATGCAAAGAAGCGCGGCGCCAGGATCTATTGCGAACTCGTCGGCGGGGGTGTTACTGGCGACGCGTTCCATATCAGCGCCCCGCTTCCAGGAGGTGCCGGAGCGGCTCGCGCGATGTCGATGGCGTTGAAGAACTCCGGATTGAATCCAGAGGACATGGATTACATCTCGGCCCATGGCACGAGCACACCGTTGAATGACGTCTCAGAGACTGAGGCCATCAAGACGGTGTTCGGTGATCACGCCTACAAGTTGCAGGTTAGCTCGCCAAAGAGCATGATTGGTCACCTCGTTGGCGCCGCTGGCGCTGTTGGCGGCGTTGCTTCAGTGCTGGCCATCAAGCACGGTGTGATCCCACCGACGATTAACCACGATGAGCCTGATCCGGAATGCGATCTGGACTACGTGCCGAACACAGCGCGAGAGGCGAAGGTCCGCATTTCGATGGCAAACGCCTTCGGGTTCGGTGGTCAGAACGTCGCCGCGGTGTTCAAGGAATACGTTTAGTTTCCGACTTTCGGTTTCACGAAACGATTCAACGGGAGGGCGATAACCGCCCTCCCGTTCGCGTTGCAGGCTGACTTGCGTGTGAGAACGCTTGATACCTAGCGGTAGTACACGGTTACTTCATCGATGAGTAACCACGGCGGTTCACCAACGCCTCCCTGTTCCGCCGTGTTCTGAACCCGGATTGTGTTCTCGCCGGTCTCGATCGCGCCGTTCTGTCGGAACCACCATCGGATCGTCTCCGTATCGTCGGAATCGAACGGGCTCTCACCCCGGAAAACGAGAATCTCATTGATCCAGATCTCGATCGGTAGCTCTTCAGACGGACCGCCGGTCAGGGCTGTCATCTCGATCCCGACAAAGACGCTCCCGGCGACATCGTCGGACACAAAGATCGCCTCGCCGGAGCTGTACTCTGTCGCTTCGCTGTAGAGGAACGTAGAGAGTTCAGGGAGATTGTCCCAGTTTTGCGGCTGGAATGAGCCCTCGAAATCGACGCCCTGTAGCTCCGAGGACGGTGCGCCGAGTACCATCGCGTTGAACGCGATCGCCTGCATTTCGCTTCCAACGCCCGGGTCTTCATCCGGATCAGGCGTGGGCGTGGGTTCCGGAGTCGGCTCGGGCGTAGGCGTTGGCTCCGGCGTCGGAGTTGGTTCCGGCGTCGGTGTCGGTGTTGGAGTCGGCGTTGGATCTGGCGTCGGCGTCGGCGTCGCTTCCGGCTCCGGCGTTGCCGTTGGTGTTGGCTCTGGCGTAACCGTCGGTGTTGGCGTTATTACCGGTGTCGGCGTCGGGTCAGCAACCGGCGTATCATCGCGGGTTGCCAGGAACCAGATACCAATAATCGCAAACAGAATCAGCATGCCGGCGACGAGAAAGATCGGCCATCTCGGTGATCGGCGTCGTCGCTGTGCTCGACGGGGCGGCGGAGGACGACGTCCCCGGCCACCTGCAGCGCCAGCCGGGAGTGCCCGCGTTTGATCCGGGGAAACCGCAGCCATAATCCGGGTCGCCTCTTCCCCGGACGGGGGTTGCTCGATGGCGGCGAGCATCTCGGCTGCACTGCCGAAGCGATCTTCAGGCTCCTTGGCCAGCGCCTTCATAACCACGAGGGCCAGACCGGCGGGAATCGCCGGGTTGAACTCGCGTGGATCCGGCGGCGGCTCGTTGACGTGGTGGTACATCACCTGAAGGGGATTCTCGCCGGGGAATGGTAGCCGGCCGGTGAGCATTTCGAAGAGAATTACCCCGGCGGCGTAGATGTCAGCAGCGGGTCCAACTTCTCCAGCACGTGCCTGCTCGGGCGCCATGTAGGCGGCAGTGCCGAGTGCCATGCCTGTGTCAGTCAGCCCGGCGTCCAGTGCGCCTCGAGCGATGCCGAAGTCGGATATCTTTGCAGTGCCGGCCTGGTCTACCAGAACGTTCTGAGGCTTCACATCCCGATGGATGATCCCGACCTCATGGATGGCGTGCAGGCCCTGAAGAACATCGCGCATGAGTCGAGCGGCGTCGTCTGGCGCAAGTTGACCCTGACCACGCATGTACTCCTTGAGATTCGGGCCATCGACCCATTCCATGACCATGAACAGCGTGGAATCATGCTGGCCGTAGTCGAACACATCGACGATGTTAACGTGGCGAACTGCCGCCGCTGCTCTGGCTTCTCGTTCGAACCGCAGCGCGTAGCGTTCGTCGTTTGCATACTGCGAGCGCAGGATCTTGATCGCGACCTGCCGGCTCAGGGTGGTGTCTTCAGCCAGGTACGTTTCCGCGAAACTTCCCTGACCAAGGTGCCGTTCGAGCCGGTAGCGACCGGCAATAAGATCTTGTGACTCGGACACAGCCCCTCCTTATGGGCGGCTGATGCAATGGAACCCTGCAATGCAACGACGATTATCCCGGATACTGCCGCTACACAATTAGAATGCGCGGAGCATTCGCTCCACGCATTATCACATCATTTCCGGTGAAGCAGGGCGTATCAATCAACGGGCACTGCGACGACGATGACCCGGTGATCGTTGATTCCGTACGGCCAGCAGGTAATGAGTGTCAGGCGTTCTTCAGGCATATCCGCCATGAAGCGCCCCGTTTCCAGTCGCTCTTCCAGGGATGCACCAATTTCCCGGCGCATATGGACTTCCTTGATCTCGTAGCGGTGGACACCATCTTCGGTTTCGATCTCCACCTGTTGGCCATACTCGGCGTACTCGAGTGTGCGGAAGACTTCGCCTTCCCAGTCGTTGTGACCCGTTACGACGATGTTGCCGCCTTCACCGGGCCGGGCAGAAGTCTTGTGGTGACCTGCCGCGTAGGACGCGACATCCCATTCACGCACGCGCTGGCCTTCGATTTCCTTGATCTCGTAGCCGACCTGGTGAATTTCGGCGTCGATATCGAGGTCAGGAACCCGGATTTGCGTCGGCTTGGGCTCTCGGGCTTGTTCTCCGTTATCGCTGGCGTGTTGCCTATTGCGGAGAGCTTCAAGCTTGCTCGCACGATCACTTTCCTGCTCTATATCGTCGACTTCGATCGGACTCGGGGGAGGTGCGCTCGCGCCGCCACCTGCGGAGGCGAGGCGTCCATCATCGTCCGCCGGCAGCAGACCATTACTTGACTCCGAGGCAGTGTCTGACTCTTCGTCGTTCTCTTCGTCTGCCACCGCGAGACCTGCAATCCGATCCCGCATTTCGGCTTCCTGAATTGCTCGCGAAGCGGGGATCGCAACTGCCATCCCGAACATAAGGACGGAAAACAGGATCATCAGGCCGCTGATCGGGGCCGTGTTTCGACGCGGGCGTCCAGCAGGCTGTCGTGATTGGGCGAGTGAGCTGGTCGTTGTTGCCATGGATGCTTCCCCCAGAGTCCATTTCAGCACGCTTGCACTGGCCAATTCTACCTGCTCTGTTCGCTTTACGCACGGGGTAACTTGATTGATTTCCCCCGAATTGAACGAAACTACGGGAATTCTCCTACAGTGAGTGGTCGACGAGTCATCATTTAACCGGAGAAGGGGGACGCATGTTACTATGCGGATAACACCCGTTGTTTAGTTGGAGTGCAGGCTGCGGTTTGTTAATCTTTCCCGGAAGTGTGAAGTGTTCACTGGGCAGTTTGGGAGCAGTTGCGTGCCAACGATCGTAGCCTTTTTCAACCAGAAGGGTGGCACGGCAAAGACCACCAGCACGCTGAACGTCGGTGCTGCGCTGGTGGAACGGGGCCGTCGTGTCCTCGCCCTGGATCTGGACCCACAGGCGAGCCTCACGATGGCGCTGGGGGTGGACGTCATCAACCTGGAGTGGTCGATCTATGACTTGCTGTCAGAGCCGGATCATCCGCTGCAGTCAGTAATTCAACCATCCACCGTGCCGGGGATGGACTTGATTCCGAGTCACCCAGATCTTGCGGCTGCAGAACTCGAACTACTAAACGAACTCGAGCGCGAGCGCCGCCTGCAGCACGTTCTGAATGATTCTGCGCTCGATCAATATGACCTGATCGTAATCGATAGCCCGCCGTCACTGAATATCCTGAGTATCAACGTCCTCGTTGCGTCCGACACCCTGGTCATACCGATCGAGCCACATCCGCTGTCGCTAATGGTGCTGAGGCGACTGTTCGAGACCGTTGACCGGATCCATCGTTTGAATCCGGGGCTGACTATTTCGGGTTTCCTGCCTACCAAGGTACATCATTCATCACGTCTGGCCGCCGACATGATCGAGATGCTGCGTGAACAGTTCCCGCACATCCGGTTGCTGCCGCCGATACCGCTCTCGGTCAAGAGCGCCGAATCCATCGTCGATAACACATCGATCTTGCAGTATATGCCGAATTCGCCGCTCTCCCATGCCTATCGCCAGGCGGCGGAAGCGCTGGAAGAGCAGGTCGCCGGGGAGGTCCTCCATGAGTAGCAGTCGCGGAAAGGGCCGCCGGAAGTTCACCGTCGATTCACTGTTTCAGGACACCTCGCCCCGGGCAGCCGGAGTCCGGGATCTCGTCGATGCCAAAGAGATTGACCTGGAACGTATTGCTCCAGATCCTGATCAACCACGGCAGACGTTTGATGAAGAAGCGCTCGACGAGCTTGCCGCCTCGATCCGGAAAGAGGGTGTGCTGCAGCCGATCGCCGTTCGGTATGACGAATCGAGCGATCAGTACATCATTCTGCACGGCGAACGTCGCTGGAGGGCATCGCGGATTGCCGGGTTGACATCAATTCCCGCGGTTGTTCGGGATATCCCGGAAGAGCGGCGACTGGTTCATCAGTTGATGGAGAACGTCGTTCGGGAGGACCTCAATGCGGTTGACCGTGCTGCCGCGCTCCGTATGTTGAAGCGACAGATGGACGACGCCCC
>SLMJ01000253.1 GCA_007133615.1 Thermomicrobiaceae bacterium
ATCTACTTCCCGTGGGTGCCGAACGGCTCGACGATCGAAGATCCGCGTAACGATTTCGGGACGACCGGCCCCTACCACGGATCGGTGACCGTCCAGAATCTCGAAGACGAGCGGATCGACGTCTTCTATACCGCAACGGACGGCTACGACGCTGGGAATCTCCAAACATGGCACGCAACGAAACTCGGCGCCTATGAAACGGTAACGTTGAGTGCCAGCACTATCGGTCTCGATTCCCCGGGTGGCGGCGCAGCCGTGGCTGGTCGGATCGAAGGCGAGACAACCCCAGCCCGGATCTCCGCGGTGCAGAAACAGTCGGCTGAGATCGCACCGGGCGATAACGCTGAGACGAGCGAGGACCACAGCATCGTCGGCGGCTACTCCGGTCTGCAGCAGGAGCAGGTCGGCGATTCGTCGATTCTTCCGATCGTTCAGGTCAACACAAACTGGACGACGCACATCCACGTCACAAATTTCAGTGATTCCGAGACGGCCGACGTCAACATCCAGATGAACCCGGCGGACGGTTCCGGATGGAGCTTCACCGAGACCGAAGAGATCGATCCGGGCGAGACCGAAACGATCGATCTGCTAGCTCTGGGGCCGCCGTCTGGCTGGGTTGGTTCAGCGACGATCTCGGCCGATACCACCGTGGGCGCTGTTGCCGAGCGCGCCAAGAACGAGACCGATATGCTCATCATGAACGTCTCGCAGAACCCGGATTTCGCTGGTGGTGTTGAATCCGCGCCGCTGGTCTTTGACAACTGGGAGCTCTGGAACACCGGGATTTCGGTCGCGAACCTCTCCAGCGATAGCAACGACGTCACGATTACCTACTACGACCTGGACGGCGTCGAGATCGGGGACGAGGATCTTACACTTCCGGGCAACGGGATGAGCTTCGTCTACACGCCGGCCAGTCTGGATGAAGACGACGATGACAACGGCGAAGGTGGCATGGTCGGTTCGGCCGTCATTACCTCTGAGGAGCCGATCGTCGGAGCGGTCGACGAAGTCAAGTACTTCGGGGATGATCCGGATACCGGCCACGCGATGTCCTACATGGTCGAGATGCATGCGGCTGAGGTCGGTGAGTCGCTGTCAATGCCGCTGGTTCAGCGCGGTGGCACGCAGGCCGAAGGATTCGGCGACACCACCGGCATCCAGATCTTTAACCCGACCGAAGACAGCGTGACGGTCGCCCTCTGGTACATCGATTCCGACGGCGATACCTTCCAGGACTCGCCGGAGATCATCGCGCTGGACGGAAAGGAAGGCCACACCGCCTATACGATGGATGAGGACAACATGCCGGCCGGTTTCAACGGCTCGGCCATCATCCAGGTGCTGGCTGGTGACGGCGCGGTCTCGGCGGCGTCCAACAACGTCAACTACGCAGTCCAGCACGATGGATCATCCTCATACAACCTCTTCCGCACCGAGCTGGCCGGGCCGGCGGTCTCGGGTGATCTGGTGCCTGACCTGTCGCTGGCTGCAGAACCGGATGGCGACAACGAAGAGGCGACGTTCGAACTGACGGCCCAGCTCGAGGATGGCTTCGGCAACCCGATGCCGCTGGCCGGAGTCGACATCGAGTTCGAACTAGACGTCGATGGCGCGGACCACGCCGGACTCCACGAAGTGGGGGACGATTCGGACAAGGACGACACGTTCTCGGCGGAAACTGACAGCAGCGGCCAGGCAGTCGTCGAAGTCACTCGCGACGATCCGGAAACCGAAGAGGACTGGCTCGAGGACGGATTCGATGCCACGATCACGGCAACCATCGACGGCACCGAAGTCTCGGTTGATGTCACCGTCACCTGGGTCGAGCCAGAGGACGCTGATGACACGTCATCGGACGACAGCGGAACAAGCTAGCGAGAGATACAGAAGCACGACGTCAACGCGCCGGGGAAGTACTCCCCGGTGCGTTCTTCATTCTCAAAGCTCTTCGAGGCAGAACCACCGGTTGTAAAGAAACTGACAGGTCGTCGCGACAACTTGTGACGGTTTTGTCATCAGGGCTGGACTAGTCTGGAAACGAGGTTAGTTCAATCGAACATCGATCTGGCTGATCTCATTCAAGGTGGCCACTCGCTGACCGAGGCGAGCCCGGCCCGGCACTCGTTCCAGTGAAAGGGCATGTCCATGTCGAAACGTACTCTCCACATCATCCTCGCAATGGGGCTGGTGATTGGTGTGTTCGCGGGAACTCTGGTGACAGGTTCAGCCGACGAACACGGCAACAATCAAATGGATGGAGCAACTGAGCTCTTCGTCCCATGGGTTCCAAACGGCGCGATGCTCGACGACTCTCGAGATGGCATTGATCCAACTGGCCCGTACTACGGGTCGATCACCGTCCAGAACCTCGAAGAAGCGGACGTAACAGTCAACTATGAGGTTCTTGCGACAGGCGAAACCGATCAGCTGCAGCTTGAAGAGTGGGAGACGAAGACGCTCACAGTTGAGGCGCTTTTCGACGAAACTGATGAGGTCGATGGCTCCGGCGTCGTATTGAGCACAGCGAATGATGCCCGGATTGCTGCCGTGCAGAAGCAAGCATCTGGAGCGGCTCCGAATGAAGAGGCACGGACATCGCCCGAGTCCGGCATCGTTGGTGGGTACACCGCGATGACCGACGTTTCCGGCGATAGCGTTCTCCCGATTGTTCAGACGAACAACAACTGGAATACGCTGATTCGACTCACCAACTTCGGTGAAGCATCCGCCGATGTCGAGGTAAGCCTCAACCCGGCAGGTGGCGAGGGTGATGCGCCAACGTTCAACCTGTCGATTGATGCCGGCGACACCGAAACGATCAACCTGCTCGGTGATGAGAACGGCATTCCGGATGGATGGACCGGTTCAGCGCGAATCTCCACCGAGGGTTCGGTCGGAGCGGTCGCCGAGCGCGCCAAGAACGAGACCGACATGCTGATCATGAATGCTGCTCTCCTGGCTGAGAACAGCTCGACCCAGTACGCGCCGCTGGTCTTCCAGGAGTACAACCACTGGAACACCGGCATCTCGATCGCAAACCTGGCTGAGGTCGAGAACGACATCTCGATCACCTACTACGATCGTGACGGCGAAGAGTTGAACACTGATTCGCTGACGGTTCCGGCGAATGGTATGGACTATGTCTATACGCCGGCGTCCGTCGTGGCGAATGATGCGATGGAACTCGATGGCTTTGTCGGTTCCGCGGTCATCACGGGCGATCATCCATTCCGCGGTGCGGTCGACGAGGTCAAGTACTTCGGCGATGACCCTGATACCGGTCACGCGATGTCCTACATGGTCGAGGACCAGGCGGCGACCGCAGGTGAAACGCTGGCGATGCCGATCTTCCAGTCTGGTGGGGAAGATGGTATGGGCGACACGACTGGCCTCCAGTTGTTCAACCCGACTGACCAGTGGGTTGCTGGCGCGGTGCGATTCATCACACAGTTCGGCTTCGAGTACCGTCAACCGCTGGTGGTGCATCTGGAACCGGGCGAAGGGTACACGGTGTATCCATACGAGATCCCCGGCTTTCCGGAAAACGTTCATGGTTCGGCGCTCGTGCAGGTTTATGCCGGAGACGGTGCGATCACCGCAGCGGCCAACAACGTGAACTATGCGGTGGCTAATGACGGCTCGGCATCGTTCAACCTGATGTTGACAGGTGAAGCAGGACCGGAGACGCCAGAGTACATCCTGCGCACCGATCCACGCCGGGCAACCAACGAGTGGTTCACAACGTTCTCGCTGACCGCGACGTTGCTTGATGTTGATGGCAACCCGGTAGAGAACGAAGAAGTGCTGATCATGGTCGATCCATCGATCGAGGGTCCTCCAGGCGAGGCCGAGCAAATTACAACGAACGCTGAAGGACAGGTCGTCTTTAACGACGGGTTCACTCGTGGCGGATCGGAGTTAGTCGACCGGTTCATCGTCATCTATCCCGGCTTCGATCCCGGCGAAGCATGGCCGGAAGATCCGTGGATCGAAACCTACGCCTGGAAGACATGGGTAGAGGGCGACACTCAGGAGTAGATATAGCTTCTACTTACTCGTGAAGCGTCATGGAAACGGCTCCGGATCCTTCCGGAGCCGTTTTCTCTTGCCTTCGTCTCCAGGCACAGGGTATTGACATCTGAGGCGACCTATCGTATTTTAACGAACAGGCGCTGGGAGCGCCGTTTTTCAGGTTCGTAACTTCGTAAAAATACGATAGATGGAGTTCGCGGATGACATCCTCCACACTGCCAGTCGCAATCATCGGAGCCGGACCGGTCGGGCTTGCCGCCGCGGTTCAGGTTCAGCAACGCGGCATGACACCTATTGTGCTCGAAGCGGGCCCCTCGGCCGGCCACAACATCTCCAGTTGGGGTCACGTTCGCGTGTTTTCGCCGTGGAAATACAACGTAGATGCGGCTGCCCGGGAGTTGCTCGAATCGACCGGCTGGACGATGCCGGATCCGGAGCACTTCCCGACCGGGCAGGAGATCGTAGAGCAATATCTGGTGCCGCTCTCAGAGCATCCGGATCTGGCGTCGATGATTCGATACGACTCACGGGTGATCGCGGTCAGCCGGATGAATCGAGACAAGATGAAGGACGCCGGTCGGGAGCAGTCGCCGTTTCTGCTCCGGGTTCGAGCCAGTGATGGAGCCGAGTCGACCGTGACTGCGTCTGCGGTGATCGACACCTCCGGTACGGTCGACACGCCGAACCCGCTTGGTACGGGTGGCATTCCGGCGGTTGGTGAATCTCAGGCAGCCGATCGAATCGTCTACGGCGTGCCCGATCTGCTTAACCAAGAGCGACGGCGCTACGCCGGAAAGCGGGTGCTGGTTGTTGGTTCCGGTGACTCTGCCTTCAACGCCCTGCTGGATCTGATCAAACTCAAAGAAGAGGATCCATCCACCCAGATTCTCTGGGCGGTCCGGAAGTCCGCAGGGAACATCAGCTTCGGCGGCGGGGAGAACGACGCCTTACCGGAGCGTGGCGCGCTCGGTCAGAAAGTCCAGCGGATCGTCGCCACCGGCCAGGTTACGCTGTATTCCGGCTTCCTGCTGACGGAACTCGAGCGGACCGAACATGGCGTCATCGCCCGCAGCGAAGATCAGGAGATTCCGGAAGTCGACGAGATCATCGGCGTAACCGGGTATCGCCCGAACCTGGAGATGCTCCGTGAAGTGCGACTCTCGCTCGATCCCGCGGTGGAGAGCCCGGTTGAGCTGGCGCCGCTGATCGATCCGAACATCCACTCCTGCGGGACGGTTCGGCCGCACGGGGCGATCGAGCTTACCCAGCCCGAGCCGAATTTCTACATAGCCGGAATGAAGAGCTATGGCCGGGCGCCAACGTTCCTGATGCTCACCGGTTACGAGCAGGTACGGTCGATTGCCGCAGCGCTGGCTGGAGACTGGGAATCTGCCCGGGATGTCCATCTGGAGTTGCCGGAGACCGGGGTATGTACCGCCGGAAGCCCGGGCTTGAAGCTCGAACCCGCCGGCGTTGCGGTCGGAAGTAGTGGTTGCTGCGGCGGTTCATGTTAGCCCGATATGATGCCGACCCGGAACCGTGTGTGTTCCGGGTCGGCTTCTGCAATTCCGGGCATCATGGCGAGATCAGATCCTAGATAACAGGATCAATCTCAATCTTCATATCATGCTCTTCGGCGTGGTTGTTAACCGGGCAGTAGATAATGAAGGGGTCTTCGAAGAACGTGTGGATTACGTCTGATTCGCCCGGCTGGAGCGACCGCTCGGACGTTGGGTTTTCCTGTTCAGGGAACCGGACAGCCATTCCATGTTCCGAGCTGCCTTCGTTCGTCCCTATGATGTAGAGCTCGCCACCTTCGACGTTATTGACGTCGACATCCATGTCGATCTCGTTGTCGGTGATCGTTACTTCGATCACCTGGCCCTCGAAATCGTCAGGCACCGAGACATCGTCATGCTCGTCGGGGTCGTCCTCAGGTTCTGTCGCGACTGCGTCGTCGCTCTCTTCGGGCTCGTCCTCCGGGGCTGCATCGTCGACTACGGGGGCTTCGATCGAATCGTCGGTTGCGATGTCATCGCCGGAATCGTCATCGCTTCCACAGGCGGCGAGGGCGGTCATACTCAACAGTGCGATAACGCCTAATGCAACGAACTTTCGAAAGAGCACAAAATATCCAATCTCGTCACGAACAACCATCAGACTAACATGCTATCAGGGGGTGCAAACATCGATGACTGTACTGTGAGCAGAGCACGAGCTGATACTGGCGTTTCTGGATCGCTCATGATCTCCGGACGGCCGGCGAGACCGGTCGTCGCCGAGATCGCCCTTCTCGCTCACGAGCGGCGGTATCACTCGAGACGAAGATACTGGCAATCGTGGCCGTCACGTACCCGAAGATCGCGACGGAGTAGATCGAAAGGACCACCGTCAGTGCCCTTCCCTCGGTGGTTTGTGGCCAGTAGTCTGATCCGAACGTAGTGATGATCATCGCGGTGTACCAGACCGCGTCCCCGTAGTGGTCGATACCTGCGGTGTTCTCGTAGCCGGCGCGCTGGAGCGCTCCTGCACTTTCGAACTGGAGCATTCCCCCGGCGCCGAGGAAGAGAATCATGACGGTCGCGAGCACGACATACCCGAATCCGCGGCGTCCCAGAGCGAAGCGCATTGCCCGCAATCCCCGGTTCGTCGAGGTGAGCATGCGGACGAGGTTGGTGGAACGGACAAACCGGGTTGCCCGCAGAAGTCGCAGCGCCGGGAATATCCGGAGGATCCGGAACGCCGGAATGACGAGGGCGATCATTGTCAGCCAGCTATTGCGAAGATAGACGAGTTTTCTGGGGGCGATGATGAACTCGATCACAAAATCAAGCACGAACAGCGCCCAGATCGCCAGCACCACTGTCGGTAGGAATCCGGTTAGCCCACGTGCCAGTTCCAGTATGAGCAGTCCCACCCAGACAAAGGAGAGCACCACCAGCGGCGTCTCGGTGAACTCATTTACTTCACGGAGGAGCGTCCATCGCTCGCGTTCCTCTTCTTCGCGTTGGCGAGTATCCGGGTTCTGGTCCATCAGGCAATCCTCCTCACAGGTGCAGCTTCACTCACCCGCTCAGTGCAGGAGTCGTTCCAGATCTGCGCGTGTCGCGTTAGAGTCGGTGAGGTGGAATGGTCGGGCCAGGGGAAGGAAACCGCACAGGTGATCAATCAGTTGCGATCCGGATACTACGGCTGGCCGATGCTGTTCGCGGTCGCGATCGCTCAGATTACCTCATGGGGTGTGCTCTACTACGCGTTCACGGTCTTTCTCGATCCGATGCAGCGGGAGTTCGGCTGGTCAACGGCGACGCTCACCGGCGCCTACTCGCTGGCGTTGCTGGTGAGCGGGATCGCCGCGGTACCGGTCGGGCGATGGCTCGATCGCTACGGCCCCAGAGCGTTGATGACGGCCGGGTCAGTCCTGGCGACGTTGCTCGTCGTCGGCTGGGCGACCGTGGACAGTCTGATCGTCTTCTATCTGGTCTGGATCGGAATCGGGCTGGCGATGTCCGCGGTTCTCTATGAGCCGGCGTTCGTCATCGTGGCGCAGTGGTTCCGCCGGCTGCGTTCCCGCGCACTGACGATGCTGACGGTCGTAGCCGGATTCGCAAGCGTGATCTACCTGCCCCTGGCCGGGTGGCTGGTGACCAGTTACGACTGGCGCACCGCCCTCTGGATCATGGCCGTGCTGATGGCGATCGGCACGGTCCCGATTCACGCTTTCGTGCTGCGACGAAGTCCGGCGGACATCGGCGAGTTGCCCGATGGCGACCCGCCCGCTGAGGAATCAGCCGAGAACGATTCCGCCGAGACGCCATCTCGCCCGACGATCACGCTCTCGGATGCGCTGCGCCAGCGCGTGTTCTGGTGGACGTCGGCGGCGTTCGTGCTGGCGAACTTCTCGACACTGGCGATCTTCGTCCATCTGGTCCCATACCTGATCTCCGAGGGATTCAGCAGTGCGTTCGCTGCGTCGATGGCCGGAATCGCCGGGATCATGGCGATGCCCGGGCGGATCATATTCACGCCACTGGGTGAGTTCATCCGCCGGCAGTACGTTGCGGCGATCATCTTCGGGCTGATTGCCCTTGGACTGGTGATTCTGCTGGTTCTGGACTCACGTCTCGGTGCGATCATGTTCGTCGTGCTCTTCGGGATGGGATTCGGGGCGATTACTCCGGCCCGGGCAGCAATCATCGGCGATCTCTACGGCGCGACGAACTACGGTGCCATCAACGGTGCCCTGGCGACGGGAATCACCTTCTCCCGTGCCGCCGCCCCCGTTACCGCAGGTTTGATCGTTACCGTTACAGGTAGCTACGTCCCTGTTTTCGGCTTGCTTCTGGTCATGTTCGTTCTGGCGATCGTGGCGGTGTTGCGGACGGTGGGGAAGGCAACATAACTCAGAGCGCGTTCCAATTGGCTTCGGCTTGAGCGAGTTCTTTCGACCGCTTGTCCAGTTCCGAGCGCAGATCTCGTTGCGCCTGCTGGATCTCTTTACGGATCTGCTTCAATCGGGTTTCGCCGTTCAAGAGATCTTTCTCGATCCGGGCGAATCTGGGTTTGAACTCGGCTTCGATCTTTCTGTGATCGGATGCTGTCAGTCCGGTTGAACGATCCCGCTTGTACCGGCGCTCGACCGAGTCTCGCCAGGCATCAAGTGACGCGGCAAGTGTCTCGCCGAAGCCGGGGACATCGAGGATCTTCTCTTCCGAAATGTCCCAGGCGGACTTGATCCCGTGTGAGTGCAGCGTTGCGACACGTCCCGCTCCGATACCTGGAACGATGCCGTCGACGATGTGGTGGCGTTTCATGAAGCTTTCGAAGTGGCGCTCCCGCAGTTCTGCTTCGCGATCCTGCTTCCTCTGTTCGCGCTCCTGCTGAAGACGTTTGTAATCGTCGAATTGTCGTTCCAGGCGTTTGACCTCATCCTCGAAACGCTTCTGCGATGCCTGCTCGATCCATTTTTCGAGCCACTCGTCGTATCGGGAACGAGCGCTCTGAAGCTCGCCGGAGTACTTCGATCTGACGTGTTCAATCTCCGAGTTCGAATACAGGTGCATGGAGATCAGGAAGATCAGCCCGCCGAGTATTGCGATAGATGCCGTGAAACCGGACCCAAGGGTTTGCGCGAAAAGGAGCAGGGTGCATCCGCTGATCAGTGCAATCGGAACTGCGAGGCTCAGAAACTTCCCCTGCCGCTCCTTCCTTATATTGCCGTTATCAACCGCTTGCGCGGCAGGCGCCATATGCCAGTCCCCGGGAGTTTTCAGGTCGCCGGGTTCAGATGGTGGAGATACATTCTTGATTCGCTTCCAGGCGGCATCGAGGTCGAGGCCTGAGGTCTCTGGACCCGGGCGAGGATCGGACTTGGTTCCGGGTCCCGGAAAGAAGTCGGTTCCAGTGTTTTTCGAGAGGTGACACCACACACATCCGTGGTCTCCCTTGACATGGACGTGCGAATCAACCGTGCCGCACTTTTGCAGGTTAGTTCGGGCATTGCGAAGCGCAGCGATCCAGGATTCAGTATCGGGCCGGCCCCCGGGTTTCGAACCACTCCGGCTGAATGCGCGATCGAACAGACCGCGCACGTTGGACGGGATCGCGGATACCGGGACCGCCCCCGGAGGTGCCTGCATCTGCTTCGATGCAGAATCAGATCCGTAGGAATATCGGAATTCGCGGATCGCCCGCTCGATCGGCATGTCACCCGATCCAAGATAGCGACCGCTGAACGGATGGCGCCCCATGCACAGGAGTTGGAAGATCAGAACTGCCAGGCCGAAGTAGTCGTGATTCCGGGTACGTTTGAGGTCTCGCAGGTGTTTTCCCTGCAGTTCCGGCGGTGTGAAGTTGAGCACACCCAGATCACAGGTGTAGACGGTGTTGCTCTTTGCGATCTGAAAGCTGTCGCAGTCGATGAGATACACCTTTGCGTCGGTGCCTACGAGCACGTTCTGCTCGTTGACATCGCCGATGATGTGACCGTCCTGATGAACGGTGTGCATTGCGATCGCCAGATTCTCGGCAGCCTGAATGAGGAAGCGCCAGTCGTGTCCGGGGAACTCTTTGAGCCTCGATTGCGGGTTGTACAGCTGATAGATCGGTTTTCGTTTTCCGGCGTGGGGCATGAGGATGCCGGTTATGTGACCCGACGGGCCGGCGTGCAGCGTATCGACCGGCCAGGCTGCGACCTTCTGGAGCTGACTGGTCGCCAGCCCCGTCATCGCCTTCAGTTTCCGGGCATGCCGTTCCTCCGGAGGCTGATGGTAGATCTTGGCCACGAGGTCGCGTCGACCGACGACCTCGAAGATCGTTCCTTCAGCACCTCTGCCGATGACCTTGCCGAATGTAATGGCACGACTGGCACTATCTGTTGCATGAGTAGCTGTGTTTGTTGCCATCGCCATTTACTCCTGGCTGGTGGCGACTGATCGGTTCTCGCCTGGACGCCAGAACCATCGTTTTGTCGTCATCGGTTCGGGAGTTCACCGGTTCGGAATCGAGGTATCGGGTCAGCGCCTCGCTCAACCGTTCGGAGTGCCCCGGGGATTCGGATCTCAACGCACCCAGTTTGGGCAGCAGGAACGGTTTGTGGACGGTCCGGGTCTGGTAATGCAGGGCGAAACGCTGGACACCGTCCGTGAACATGGCCAGCTCATCGACCGGATGTGGAACGAGATCGAACTGCAACTGGGCGGCGGCGTCCTGGGAGGTGGCGAAATAGGTCACGTTCTCGTATTCACCCTGCTGCGGCCAGTAGACCCACAGAAGATGATCTGGCTCGTCGTTCGGACCGACAACAATGGCTCCGTCTCCGACCTGCGCGAAGGCACTGTGTCGTTCGCCGAGAATTGCCACGAGCAGGGTGCAGGCAAAGTCGTCAATCTCCACGCCGAACCGGTCAGCAAGATTGGACATTCTCAACCGGTAGCCACGCAGCCAGGAGTGCATTGTGCGCGTATTCAGGGCTGCCAGATGTTTTCCGGCACAGAGAAATTCAATGGCGGAATCGACCATGTGCTCGCAGATCAGCCTTGCCCCGACCGTGCTGAATCGCGCGCTCCCGGCTCCGTCGGAGACAACTGCGATGAGTGTCGGCCCGCACTCATCGACATTGACGATCTCGGTCATGGCAGCATCCTGGCACGGGATTCCTGTGGACACATGTCCAGTGCCGCGAACAGATGAAGAGACGACTCTCCACTGACCCATTCGCCTACACCGCTTCCCAGCCAGTAGTCTCTGGAAGGCCGACCTTTTCACCGACACGCGAGTGCGACACGGCTTTCAGGGAAGCAGATAGCCACTGGAAGAGTTCCCGGAAGTGCAGTTCCTGCAGCTTGCGAGGCTGGCGTGCGGCGATCTGTTCGAGGACGTCCATCCGGGCGCCTTTGACTCCGATTGCGAAGAATGCAAACGAACCGTCGTCTTCACCCTCACGAACAAGACTCGCCGCGCGCTTCCATGAATCTGTGGGAGCACCGTCGGTAATCAGAAAGATCCAGGGACGGTAATAGCCGACCCCGGCCTGCTTGTAGGTCTCCTTGCGCTGCTTGATTCGTTCGATTCCGTGCTCGATCGCTTCACCCATCGGTGTGGTTCCGGCGGCCTTGAGTTCCGGAGGATCAAACTGTTCGACCGTGGTGAAGTCTCGTTCCGGGATGACCGGGCCGAAGGAGATCACGCCGATCTCCGCGCGTTTCGAGGCCAGGTCGTCTTCCAGCAGTTCTTCGCGAAGCGTGATCAGGCCCTGATTCAACTCGCGGATCGGCTCTCCCTGCATTGACCCCGATGTATCCAGAATCAGCAGGCATGGGCACCGGGATTCGGGGTTGTCCGCAAACTCG
>SLMJ01000098.1 GCA_007133615.1 Thermomicrobiaceae bacterium
ACGCCTTGTTGTGCACATGCAGATCTCCCGACATCGCCAGATCCCGCACGGCCTGCTTGTCCATCTCGCCAAGCGGAAACTCCAGCCGATCCAGATCGTCGTGCGTCAACCGGTACAGCGCATAGGACTGATCCCGCTTCGGATCCTCGCCCTCGGCCAGGAACCAGCGCCCATCTCGCTTCACCTTGCGGACGTAATGGCCCGTGGCAACGTGATGGATGTCCAGCGAGTCCGCCAGCCGCAGCAACGCCGGAATCCGGACCTTATGATTGCAGTTCAGGCACGGATTCGGAGTCCGAGCCGCAGCGTATGATGCGATTGTGAACTGCGCCACATCCGCCTCGAACTCCTCCCGAAGATCACGGACATAGAATGGGATCCCGACCTGCGCCGCAACCTGTCGAGCGTCTTCCGCTGCCTGATCACCGCAGCAAACACCTTCCAGGAGCGTCTCCGGGTCAGAATCGAACAGGCGAAGATGGATCCCGACGGGTTCCCACCCCTGCTGCTTCAATGTGAGTGCGGTTACCGCGCTGTCGACTCCGCCGGACAGCGCAACGAGGATCTTCGCCATGGAAAACGCGCTTTCAGTGCTGTTGGCTCGCTCCGTATACGGGCGGTGATTTCCCGCCATTTCGTCACCATAATCATATCATCGGCCCTGGTCTCCCTCTTTGCAGGTTCCCGGTCCTCGGGTACCCTGCATCGGTACTGAATGGAACTTTCGTACCGTAAAAAGGAGCCGTGATGATCCCGGAACAGGAGCAGAAAGCGTTCGACATTGTCGAGCAGAAGGAAGCTCGACTTCTCGAACACTACAAGACCGTGATCGGCGTCGACACCTCGGTTCCACCCGGTGAAACCTATGAGGATCTGATTGACAAGCTCGAGCCCGAATTCCAGCGACTCGGCTTTCAGACCGAACGCGTGACCATACCGGAATCGGAATACGCACACATTCCACTCCCCTTGAAGGGTCCCCGGACAAACCTCGTCGCGACTCGTTCCCACGGCAAGGAACCGATCACCATCTATGCCCACATGGACGTCGTGCCGGTCGAGGAGAAGTGGACGGAAGAGCCGTTCGGCGCTGAGGTCAAGGACGGCAAGATCTACGGCCGTGGAACTGCAGACATGAAGGGCGCGATCGCATCGGTTCTGACGGCGGTTGAAGCCATGGACGAAGCCGGGATTGAGCCAAACTATGATCTGATCGTCTGCCTCTGCACCGACGAAGAGATCGGCGGCTACCCGGGCATCGAACACCTTGCCAGACACGGCTACGTCAAGGGTCATATGCTCTGCCTCGAAGGCGGCCAGGACCCGATGACCTGGCTGGGCTCCGCCGGAAGTGCGGACGTCACCATCACCGTCACCGGCGAGAGTTGCCACTCCGGGATGAACTACCTGGGTATCAACGCGATCGACGCAATGATCCCGGTGCTGAATGAGCTCTACGAACTCAAGCAGGACGTCGAGAAACGGGAATCCGAACTCCCCGGTCGGGATCATCCGAAGGCCCCATCAAACAAGATGACACCGATGTTCAATCTCTCGATCATCAACGGTGGGGTCAAATCAAACATCGTCCCGGCAACCGCCACGCTCCTGATCAACCGACGCTTCATCCCGGAGGAAACCTACGAGCAGGTAACGCAGGAGATCCAGGCAGCGGTTGATCGCGCGAAAGAGAAAAGCCCGGCAAAGTCGATCGACGTCGACTTCTACAACGTCTATCCTCCAATGAAGCTTGACCCGAACGGTCCACGCATGCAGAAAATGAAGGAAGCCGTCCAGCTTGTGCAGGGGTACTCGGACGATGAGTGGTCGGCATTCGGTGTCGCCGGTTCAACTGACATGGCAAACGTCCAGCAGATTCTCGGCTGGACGGACATTCCGTTCCGCGGGCCGGGCCGAATGGAAAGCCGTGCTCACGGAGCGGACGAGTTCGTCTACGTGGAGGACGCCAAAGCACACGTCAAGGAGTTGATTCACTACCTGGCGTTCTAACTGTCTTACCCTCAAGGAGGGTTAATATGACTGATGGAGAGAAAACGGGCGACGTTATCGTACCCGGCGAACACGTCTATCTCGGCCAGGTCCGACGGGACCTGGCCCCGGTCTATCGCCGCTGGCTGAACAGCCTGCAGATGTCGCGCACGATGGGCGTCATCAGCGATCAGGGTCTTCCGATGACCGACCAGGATGAGGAAGACTGGTTCGAAGCCGCTCGCAGCGACAAGGACAGCGTCCTGTTCGGGATCTATGAACGCGAGAGCGGGTTGCCAGTCGGCAATGCCGGCCTGAGTGGCGTGAGGTCACATCATCGCTCGGCGGAGTTCGGCATCGGAATCGGTGAACCATGGGCACGAGGCAAGGGGTACGGCACCGAGGCGACGAAGCTTGTACTCGACTATGGGTTCACCGCACTCGGGCTCCACCACATCTGGCTGCGATGCGTTGCGTTCAACCAGGCCGGAATCCGTGCCTACGAGAAAGCTGGATTTCGGGAGAGCGGTCGCTGGCGTGAGGGGTGGCAACTCGGCGGACAGCAGCACGACGTGATCCTGATGGACATCCTGGCGCGGGAGTTCGAGAGTCCGGTACTGAGAGAATTGATGGACGTTCCCGGCAACGAATGAGGAGTTCACATGTCCGACCGTCAGTCCTGGGAAGAGCAGGACTCGCAACTCTTCATCGAACTCGGCGAGGTCGTCGTTCCTGGCAGAGACGAACAGGCTCGCCTGATCTGCGATCTCATCCCGGCATCGCCGAACGAGCACTTCATGGGCGTCGATATCGGCTGCGGTGAGGGATTGCTCTCAAAGGCAGTTCTGGAGCGCTATCCAGACGCACAGATGACCTTGCTGGACGGCTCTGAGTCGATGCTGACTCGAGCGGCAGAAAACCTGGGCGAGTTCGCCTATCAGATAGATCTGCGCCAGTTCGATCTTCACGATGCCAACTGGCTGGAAGAGCTCCCGCGACGATTCCGGTGCATTGTCTCGTCACTGGCGATCCACCACCTCGACGATGACGGGAAACGGACTCTGTATCGGAATCTCTTCGATCACCTGGCACCTGGTGGTGCGCTACTGATTGCCGATCTGGTCCATCCACCGAACGATCAAGTTGCCGAGGCCTGGGCCAACGAGTGGGATCGCGACGTCCGCGAGCAATCACTCGCCCGTAGCGGGTCGTTGCATGCCTTCGAACGCTTTCAGGATGGCTGGAATCACTTTCGCACCCCGGACGTCGAGTTCGACAAGCCGTCACTGCTATCAGATCAGCTTGGCTGGCTCGAGGAGATCGGCTTCACCGGAGTTGGCTGCTACTGGCTCCGCGCCGGACATGCTGTCTACGGTGGTTACAAACCGTCGTCCTGAACAACCATCACCCGGTAGACTGGCGACCTCCGTGTCGCCCTGCCCGGGATACCCTGCCGCAAAACCAGGGGCAGACGGAGCTGCCCTGTCTACCGAGGTTTACGACTCCTGTGGCGAGTCCGACTTCAGATTCAACACCAGCTACTTCTGGCTCCGCGCCGGACATGCTGTCTACGGTGGTTACAAACCGTCGTCCTGAACAACCATCACCCGGTAGAACGGCGACCTCCGTGTCGCCCTGCCCGGGATATCCTGCCGCAAAACCAGGGGCAGACGGAGCTGCCCTGTCTACCGTCGTTTACGACTCCAGTGGCGAGTCCGACTTCAGATTCAATACCAGTTCATACGCCGCACTTTTGTTGATCCGGCAGGTGCGGGCAACTTCCCGGGCAACCTTGCTGGTCGAGAGCCCTTGAGAGAGCAATGTCCGGGCGATCGACTCCGCATCCTCGGCGGTCGACTCGCCCGCTTCACCAGTCGATGCCGAGAGCACCAGAACGTACTCCCCGGGTGGTGGCGGATCACCGAGCTCGCCCACGACCTCCTGTACCGTTCCCCGAACAACTGAATCATGCAGCTTGGTCAGTTCCCGGCAGACCGCGATCTCGAGGTCCGGGTATGCACCAGCGAGGTCTTTCAGGCTGTCCACCAGTCGGTGCGGCGACTCATACAACACCACCGGATAACCACTCCCGAGCACCCGTGTGAAGAATGGCACCCGGTCCTTCGACTTCCGCGGGGGATACCCGGCAAACAGAAAACCTGCGTTCACCAGCCCGGAAACGGCAACGGCCGTCGTCACGGCCGAGGGGCCGGGAACACTCTGGACCTCGAAGCCGGCCTCGGCCGCCGCCCGAACGAGTTCCGCGCCTGGATCAGAAATCCCCGGCATCCCGGCGTCGCTGATCAACGCGACATTTCCCTTACCCAGAGTGTCAAGAATGTCGTCGATCCGGCTCTCCGGGGAATCGCCATGATAACTGACCATCCGGGTTTCGATATTGAAATGTTGAAGCAGGCGACCGGAGTGACGGGTATCCTCGGCGGCAATCAGGTCGACCTCTTTGAGCGTCCGGACTGCCCGAAAGCTCATATCTTCCAGATTGCCGATTGGCGTGCCGACCAGAAACAGCGTGCCCATGGTGATTTGCTCCGACTGTGGGATGAAGAACGAGTGCCGAGTGAGGTGATTGGTGCTTTCGTGCGTCGCAGGTGGTCGGTATAATCCGCCTGAGCGTTCATCCGACCAGGGCCTTCACCGTACATCCCGATCCGGAAAGTTGAAGTAGAGCATATGGCGCAGGAAACCACTCCAGAATCGGCGGTTCAGGCCCAATCTCAGTCATTGTACCGGAAGTACCGGCCGACCTCGTTCGAGCCAACGCAGTACATCGGACAGGAGCACGTCGCCCGGACGCTGCGCAACGCGATCGTGCTCGATCGGGTTGCCCACGCCTATCTCTTCTGCGGACCGCGCGGCACCGGTAAAACCAGCACGGCCCGGTTGCTCGCCAAAGCCGTCAATTGCGAAGCCGAAGATCCGGAACAGCGGCCCTGTAATCAATGTCCATCCTGCCTGGCCATCAACAGCGGCTCGGTCGTCGACATCATCGAGATCGACGCAGCATCCAACCGCGGCGTTGATGACATCCGGGATCTCCGGGAGAAGGTTCGCTACGCGCCGACACAACTCCGGGTGAAGTTCTACATCATTGACGAGGCGCATCAGCTTACCCGGGATGCCTTTAACGCATTCCTCAAGACGCTCGAAGAGCCGCCCGACCATGTCAAATTCGTTCTGGCAACGACCGAAGCCGAAAAATTGCCGGACACCGTCGCGTCGCGCTGCCAGCGGTTCGATTTCCGCCGGTTCCCGGTCGAAAGCACCGTTCAGCACCTGAAAAATGTCGCCGAAGCCGAGCACATTGACGCTGAAGAAGAGGCCCTGCTCCTCATCGCCAGGCACGCGACCGGCAGTCTGCGGGACGCCCTCGGTTTGCTGGACCAACTCGCCCTCTACGGCGATCAGGATTCATCCAGCCGGATGCTGAATGCCGAAACGGTTCGCCAGGTACTTGGCCTGAGTCACAATGAGCGGCTGGTCGGAATGGTCAACGCGATCGCCGATCAGGACGCGGGAGAAGGTCTCCGGCTCATCACGGAAGCGACGGATGAGGGAGAAGACATCCACCAGCTCAACCGGCAGATGATCGGGTATCTGCGGCTCCTGCTGCACATCCGCGCCGGCGGGAAGCCACCTGAAGCGGACCAGACTGCAACGGATCTGGCCAATCGTTTCTCGCTCGATCACCTCACCGCGCTGGTTCGGACATTCTCCGAGATCGATGCGGCGAGCAACAAGTCATCCTACCCACAACTGCCGCTGGAACTCGCCGTGGTCAGGGCAATCGTCGGAGAGCAGGTCCCGGCAAACGTGGTGGAGATGCATCAGCCTTCCGCTCCGGCGGCTCCACCGCCGAAGGCACCGTCGACACAGGAGCCCCCACAGCAGGCATATACGCCATCGGAGTCAAAGCCCGCGCCGGCAAACATCCAGGAAGAACGGGCAGCCCGGACAAAATCCGAGGAGCAGCCGGCGCCGGCCCAACGCTCCCGCCCTGCGCCGCCGTCTGGTTCCGGTAACGCAATGCTCGAGCATCTTGTGGCGAACTGGGCCCACATCCGGCGGGATGTCAAAGCAGAGAACTCGCGCATCGCGGCCTTGCTCAGCTCCGCCGATCCAGCCAACGTAACCGCGGAACAGGTAATCCTCGCGGCTCCATACGAGTTCCACCGGAACAAGTTGAATGAGGACAGCGTCCGGCAGGTAATCGAACGTGTCCTGGAGACGTACACACACCGCAAACTGGCGATGGTCTGCATGGCGCCGGAAGATGTTCCGCAGGACACGCCACAGTCAGAGGCACCTGCAGATGGCCCGGCCGATCCACCTCCTGCTCCCTCTGAGGAGACGGACACTCCAGCAGAGCCGTCGTCAGACGCCACGGCCCCGGAGCCCGAACCGACACAGGAAGCATCGTCGGAAACGGTCGAAACCGAACAGGTATCCGAGCCTGCTGACGACGAAAGTTCGACTGAAGCGGATTCATCGAGCGCGGATGAACTCGACGAAGAAAGAGTCCAGGCAGCCAAGCGGATCTTCGAGGCGGAAGAGTCCGAGCCGAACTAGGGCTGGCGTCAGTCGTCGCTCGCGTACCGTTCCTCTACCGACCCATCCTGAGGATCGATCTCCAGAAGTCGGAACGTTTCCCGCCCGGTGTAGGTACCGGGGAGACTCGTTTGCGGCTGATCGATTGCCCGGACGATCAACTCATCTCCGAGCCACCAGAGATCGGTGATTGTCTCCCCGTTGTCCAGCTCGATCTCCTCTTCAAGTCCACTTTGCAGGTTGATCAGCCAGAGCCCGGCAAACCCTGGATAATCGTCACCCGGCACGAATCCGGTCGCGGCAAGCCACTCGCCATCGGGCGACGGGACGATGTCCACCACTCCGGCGACCGGGGCGATCGAACCGGACGACTTCAACAGTTCCTGACGCCCGGTCTCCACATCTACGAGAAACAGATCCCCGCCGTGCGAGATCGTCGAGCCTGAATCCTTGATCATCACAATGTATGGGGTCCCTGGTATCCAGCGCGCCCGGATAACACCATGTCCATCGGAGCCCGGCTGAACAATCTCCTGCCGTATATCCCTCGCCGGCACGTGAACGTAAAGCGACGAGGACTCGTCCGGCATCCAGGGGTCAAGGTAGGAGAGAAACTGCCCGTCCGACGACCACGCCAGTCGCCCCGGCCGATGCTGGAGCGATGCCTGCAGCAGCGGTTGAATCTCACCGTCGAGGCTGATGAGCGATATCGCACCATCCTGACCGGTGACCGCCACCGCATCACCCGGCGGCGTCATCGCAACCGACTCGCTCGATCGCAGAGCCCGCGAATCTTCACTGGAGATTTCCAGTCGGGGATCACCATCCGGATCCAGTATCGCAACTTCCACGACCTCGCGATCGTCGTTTCGATTCAAACTGAGCACTGCCAGAACATCGCCGGTCGCGTTGAACGAATAGCTGGCGATTGAGAGATCTTCAGTCACCTGGTCCGGCGCTCCCTGATCAGGAAGCCGCCAGAGATCACCACCAACTGAAAAGTAGATCCGTTCTGGATCCGGCAGCGGATCCGTCGTGAACTCGAAATCACCCAGCGCCTGAAAACCCGCGTCGGGGCCGTCGGCCTGTTCATCGGAGCCAGCGACCGCTGTCGCCATCTGGCTGACCGCTCCCGGGTCCGGCGGCGCGCCAGGATCATCGTCACAGGCCCCGAGGGTCATCAGGATCACCCCGAGCAACGCCAGAAACGCCAGCCCCGGTAATCGGCGCTGTGCTGAATTGTCACAATTTCGGGTAATCATGCTCCCCGTACCAGCCAGGTCGCGTAGCCTGATTTCACTCTGGTGTAATCTTCGTCTCACCGGATTGTAACGGACATCCGCTCGTTGCATGTAGCAGGCGTCTTCTGTTCGAACGAATATGCGGAAACCGCGATACGCACCGCATTTAGCGTCAATAGCGTACGAACGCAGGGTTAATCGAGCTTCCGCTCGCCGTGCAGTATGTTAGACTCCCATTGTGCCGAACCAGCCCCATCCAGGCTGGATAAACGGTGTTGCAGGAAGGAAGAACCCGCGATGAGCAAGGACAAGCTCAGCCTGGAAGAAGTTGACCACGTGGCAATGCTCGCCCGTCTCGGACTCGAACCGGACGAGCGAGAGATGATGCGTGAGCAACTGTCCTCGATTATCGATCACATCAGCCTGTTGCAGTCGGTCGATACCTCCGCAATCCCGCCTACCGCTCAGGTCATCACGCTGCAGAATCAAATGCGATCTGATGAGGTGCATGACAGCCTGGAGCTGGACGAGGTCATGAAGAATGCCCCGGACAGTGAAGACGGCATGTTCAAAGTACGAGCAGTTCTCGAGTAGCACGACGTTTACCCGTGGGAGCGAGGTTCTGGTGTCAGAGTTGATTCATCGAACTGCGGCCGAGCTGCGCGATCTGCTGGATCGCGGTGAGATCAGCGCCGCAGACGTCGCTGAGGCCCATCTGGAGCGAGTCGAAGCAGTGGAATCGCATGTGAATGCGTTCATCACGGTGACCGGCGACATCGCCCGGAAACAGGCCAGGGCGGCCGATCAGCGAATCAAGGATGGCTCCGCCGGTCCAATGACCGGAATTCCGGTTGGCCTCAAGGATATTCTCTGCACAATCGACGCTCCGACGACAGCTGGATCGAGAATTCTCGAAGGATACGTCTCACCCTACGATTCCAGCGTCGTTGCGCGTCTGCGGGAGCAGGATGCTCTGTTCATCGGCAAGACCAACACTGACGAATTCGCCATGGGCTCCTCCACGGAACACTCGGCCTACAAGTTCACCAGCAACCCCTGGAAGCTCGATCATGTGCCGGGCGGCAGCAGCGGTGGATCGGCTGCGTGCGTCGCAGCAAACGAAGTGAGTATTTCACTCGGTTCGGACACCGGCGGATCGATCCGTCAGCCGGCCGGCTTCTGCGGCGTTGTCGGACTCAAGCCAACCTACGGACGCGTCTCCCGCTTCGGGCTCATGGCATTTGCGTCCAGCCTCGACCAGATCGGGCCATTCTCCCGTACCGTAGAAGATTCAGCACTGATGCTGGGAGCAATCTCTGGCAAGGATCCGAACGATTCGACCTCGGTGGATACCCCGGTTCCAGATTACCGGTCAGCATTGAACGGAGACCTCACCGGCCTCCGGATCGGCGTCGCCGACGAGTACCAGATCGAGGGCATGGATCCTCGCGTTGAGCAATCGGTGAAGACGGCGATTGCCGAACTCGAGCGTATGGGCGCCGAGATCGTTCCCATCAGCCTGCCGCACACCGAACACGCGCTGGCGACCTATTACATCATCGCCCCGGCAGAAGCATCCGCGAACCTGGCTCGTTTCGATGGCGTCAAATACGGACTCAGCCTGACCCAGGACAATCTGCTCGATACCTATCTGGAAACACGCGGCAAAGGATTCGGCGCGGAAGTCAAGCGACGGGTGATGCTCGGCACTTATGCGCTCAGTTCCGGCTACTACGACGCCTATTATGTTCAAGCACAGAAGGTTCGCACCCTGATCAAGCGCGATTTCGATCAGGCATTCGAAAACGTCGACGTTATCGCGGCGCCGACATCGCCAACCGTTTCATTCCAGAAAGGCGCCCGGACCGACGATCCGATGCAGATGTACCTCTCCGATGTTTTCACGATCCCGGCCAACATGGCAGGGATCCCCGGAGTGGCGATTCCGTGCGGGTACGTCGATGATCTTCCGGTGAGCATGCAGTTCATGGGACGGGCGTTTGACGAAGCAACCATCCTGCGCGTGGCTCACGCCTACGAACAGAATACTGACTGGCACAAGGCACGACCACCGCTGGACGAGGCAATCGCCGCGTCAGCCGGTAACTGACGCACGGAGACAACACTATGGACCGGATGTACACGCGCATCTCAAACATTCTTGGACCACTGCGTGGCCGGATCATGGTCGCTTTCGTGTTGATCGTCGGTATGTATTTCGTGCTGTCATTCGGTGAGCAAGCCTGGCGCGCTCGCGAACTCGAAGAGGACGTGGCTCAGCGCCAGGCGGAGATCACCGAGCTCGAGACAAAGCGCGAGAATCTTCAGCAACAGATCGCAACGTACGACAGCCAGCAGTACGAAACCTACGTTTCGCAAATTGCCCGGCGGGATCTCAACCTCTCTTATCCCGGCGAGACGGTGATGCTGGTCCGATGGGCGGATCCTCCGGAAGAACCAGAACCGGTTGAACCCGAGCCTGACCCCGAAAAGCCAGACCCCAACTGGCAGCGATGGCTGGACTTCCTTACCCGTAGGGGGTAAGGTATTGCCTGAATGAACGTGAGAACCGGAATCGACGCGATCAACTAGAGGTCGTGAACGGATACCCGCCCTGTCCAAACATCTCGCGTTAAGGCCACATAACCTGTGGACGAGACCAGACGGGTGTTGCGTATCGTTCACCAGGCAACTACTATTATCTGAGTAATCACAGAGTGTCTCGTGTGGGCAGGAGCAGACGCTTCTGAGAACGTTTCTCTCGGATCCGTACCGGACCCGGTGCGGAAAGAAGCGCTCGGGGTTTTTACGCACGTAATCAGTACGGTGCGTTCTCGAGTATCAGTAATCGAACAGTTCAGGTGATCAGCATGGGGACGTTGACCCTGAACTTTTGTGACCGTCAGGAACCAGACCGGTTCCGCGGTCTTTGCGCCTTTCCCGGGCACAGAGAGGGGAATGTGAGTTCGGCTATGACCGCAACACAGGCGAATACCCGCGATATCGTCGAACTGACGACGAAAATGCTGGTTCAACTCCAGCAGGATCCGGGGCGCGGCTCTGCGGAGTGGCCCGGGGTTACGATGCAGCAACTTCGGGTCATGATGATCCTGTATTCCGACGGCCCGACTCGGGTCTCGGTCCTGGCACGGAAACTGAACGTTTCCACGCCGACCGTTACTGGAATCCTCGATCGACTTGTCCGGCAGGAGTTGACGTATCGGGCTGATGACCCACGCGACCGCCGTGTCGTGCTTAACGCGCTGACCGATCGCGGCCGCGACGTCATCGAGCATCTGCAACCACTGGACTCCGATCGACTTGCCAGAGCCATTGATTCGCTCTCCGCAGATGAGCGGAAGAGTGTGCTCTCGGCAATCGGGACACTGGTCGAAGCTGTCGAGTCCACGAATACCGGCTAGATCGACCAGGTGGGAAATCACAAGCCGCGTGTACCGGAACCAGGCGATCAACCATGATCGCCTGGCTTTCGTCACCCAAACTCTATCCGTTTGAGCGCTTCCGCGTAGGCAAGTCCTACCTGAGCTCCAAGTCGAGTGGCACGTTCACGGTAGCGATCACTCAATTCGTTTGAATCTCCCGTCTGGCTGCGGTGACACAACCGGGCCTGAATCTTCAGATCAAGACTCTCCCCGACATCAACGAACCAGTCCGGCTGGTTCGACATGATCAGCCACGCTTCCCGGGTGATATGCGGTTCAAGTCCTTCATCCAGGTGTTCGGGATAGGCAAGATGATCACGCGCATCAGGATACAGCGCGTCGAGTGTTGTCCGTCCGACGTTCCGGTGATCACGGTGGGCGGTATACTCCGGCCATGGATGAACCGGATCGTGCGTTATGACGACCTGAGGGCGATGTGTCCGGATCCGGCGAACAATCTCTTCACGCAGGACCGTTCCACATCCCACGTCTCCATCAGGCCAGCCGAGGAATTCGACGGACGAGATCCCGAGAAGCGCTGCGGCTTCTCGCTGTTCTTCCTCACGAATCGCAGCCAGGCGACTCGACGTCATCCTCCTGTCATTACTCCCTCGATCCCCGGAGGTGCAACAGACAAGGTGGAC
>SLMJ01000133.1 GCA_007133615.1 Thermomicrobiaceae bacterium
AACGACGAGAGACCGGCCAGTCCCCGAAAGGCATGGGGTGCCTGATCGCGTTGATCGTCGCGGCGCTGGGCGTTCCGATCCTCGGCGTCTGCGTGCTCGTGGTTATGTCGCTGGGGGAGATCACGGCCGCGTAGCTGGGGATGCTCGTTTCCTGTTGCACCAGCAAAGCAACTCTTCGATAATCGCCCAATCATGTATTGAGCAGCCTGCGTCACCGGTTGAGTCGTCGCGGTGTCTGCCGGGCTGCACGGTTCACAATGAGTGAAGGGAACGCTCTATGCCAGAACGCTATCCCGCCAAGCAGGCAGCGATGGACTACATCGACGCCAACGAACAACGCCTCTCCGACTTCGATATGGAAATCTGGAGCCACCACGAACCCGCCTGGCGTGAATATCGCTCCGCAAAGGCGTACGTTGATTTCCTCCGCGACGATGGCTGGGACGTCGAAGAAGGTTCCGGCGAAATGCCGACCGCATTCTGCGCGACCTTCGAGAATGGCAATGGCCCTGTCATCGGCGGCTACGCCGAGTACGACGCCGTTCCGGGCAACTCGCAGCAGGCTGTCCCATACCAGGCCCCCCGGGAAGGGATGCACCCGTGGGCCGCGGGTCACACCGACCCGCACTCGATGCTTGGCGTCGCCAGTCTAACGGGTTTTCTTGCCGCCAAGGACGCAATGATCAAACACAACATCCCGGGAACGCTCAAGTTCTTCGGTGAGCCGGCAGAAAAGGTCTGCGGCTCCAAGCCGATGCACGCAGCAAAAGGCTATTACGACGGCTTCGATGCGTTCATCGCCTATCATCCGCACCCGAACAACTCGGCGGCCTGGGAAACGCATTGTGGCTCGTACTGGAGCGTAGTCGTCACGTTCGAATGCAAAGAGCCCGAGAAGTGGATCGACCCGAGCCTGATCCCGAGCTTTCACAGCACGCATGCCTCGGCCCGACCACCGGGAGCGATCGACGCACTCTGCCTGATGTACACCCAGACGAAGTACTCCAAGGAAGCGATGTTCCCGAAATCCGGAACCTGGACGCTCAACGAGTTCATTCTGGCTGGCGGGGATGCGACATCCGACAACCTGCCACCACGCTTCAGCCAGATCCAGTACTCCTGGCGCTCACCAGATCTGAATATCCAGGAGCAGATCTACCGGGTTATCGAACAGAACGCGAAGCACATCGCAGCGATGACTCAGTGCGAGGCATCTATCCGCTGGGTGACCAAAACCCGGGTCGGACTGGCGAACCTGGCACTGACGGATCTGACATGGCGGAATCTGGAACAGGTTGGTCCACCAACGTACAACGAAAAAGGGCTGGACTTCGCCCGGGAGATTCAGAAGAACCTCGGCCTGGAGCCGATGGAAAACCCGCTTCCCGACGTCAACACTGAGTTACTCAATCCGCGGGACTATGAGGCGAAGACCCGGACACTGCTTCCAGAGTGGCAGAAGAACTTCACATCCGACGACTATGTTGAGTACTGCTGGCATGCTCCGACCGTGCGACTGTTTACTGCTCGCCCGAGTCTGCGCCCACCGGAGCCCGGATACGCGTATCCAGCCTGGTGCCGGAATGCAATGGGTGGTGTGCCAGAGCTGATCGACCCGGGTATGTTCGTAGCCGGGCGGACAATTGCCGGCACCGTCATGGATCTGCTCACGAATGAAGACGAGCTCAAGAAGTGCAAAGCGGAATTCGAGGAGCGGACCGGTGGTGGCGTTGGCGGGTCTAAATGGGTTGCACCGCTAATTGACAGTGACTACCCGCCGCCGGTTGATCTCCGCTGGCCAGAGTACGTCCAGACGGCTCGCGGTGAGGAATGGTGGATTCCGACCCCGGATCCTCGAGCTGGTGTAGGAGAGAAGATTTAACCGCCCTCACCCCCGGCCCCTCTCCCAATGCTGGGAGAGGGGTGTTTCGTTTCGGGCCGGCAGAGGGCGTTCACTCCTCGACGATCATCGCCGTGACCATGCCGAACATCCCGTGCGGGCCTTCGGCGTGAGTCAACACATGGCAGTGCATCGCCCAGGTCCCCGGCTCGTCCGCCTCGACGATCACTTCCTTGCGGTCCCCTGGCGCAAGGTCGAGATTGTCGCAGTTATACGGCTCCGGCAGCATATAGCCATCCTTGGAGATCACTTTCTGGGTCAGGCCGTGCAGATGCATCGGGTGGTGCATCGTACCTGCGTTGAGATAGCGGATGAGGATTCGATCACCCAGTTTGGCCATAAGCGGCTCTGTCGCCGGGAAGCCCTTCCCATTGATCGTATAGCCGAGTTTCCAGTCATTCAGCAGAATCGTGTACTCACGGTCGTACTCCGGCCGCTCCTCCGGATCCTTCGGTTCCACGATAAACGCGCCAACCTGGCCGAACGCCGTCTGCTCGGCGGCATTGTAGTGCGAGTGGTACATATGGGTACCGGCCGGCTTCGCCTCGAACTCGTAGGTAAACGATTCCCCCGGCGTGATCGGTGGCTGGGTGATGAACGGAACGCCATCCTGGCTGTTCGGAACCTTCAGCCCGTGCCAGTGAATTGCCGTGCTTTCATTCATTTCGTTATGGACATGGATTCGGACCTTGTCGCCTTCGGTGACCCGGATTTCGGGCCCCGGAACCGTGCCGTTATAGGTCCACGCTTCCATGACCTCACCAGGCTCAACTTCCCACTCGCCCTTTTCGCAGACGATCTCGAAGACCTTTACGTCGCCATCCATCTCGTACTCGAGCGGCTGGTTGCCCCGCCCTTCAGTCTCCGCCGGGAAAGCGTTGACGCCTTCCTCGTGCTTCCGATCCATTTCTTCCCAGTCAACAGCGTCGTCGTCGTCAGACGACCCGTGGTCACCATGATCGCTAGCATGATCGTTGGCGCCACTCGCCTCATCATCAGGACGTCCGGTGCTGAACAACTGAGAAGACCCGGTCGACTGATAGATGCCGAGTCCGGCTCCGCCAATACCAATAGCACCAAGCGCCCCAACGAATCGTCTCCGGCTGACACTCTTCTTCATCGTTTCCACGCATCCACTCCTGAACGTCTCTCGCGGTTTGCTCCCGTGTCAGCGTCCCTGTCACTGACATCCGAAGGCTATGCTTCGTCGGAGGTGCACAACATCTACAGCCGGGTAGTCTGGACCTACCCCAAAAGGCGGGTATTGAGACCGAGTGAAAAGCTGCCATGACCAGAGAATCACTCGTTTCGGGACCATCGGATGCTTTCCGGCTGAATTGGATTGCATTAGAATAGAGTCACTTCGATACGCGCAGGAAGATCTGGGTCAAAAGTTACGATGATGGAACGGAATACCGATTCGCACAGTGCCCACGTGCCGGTTTTCTGACCTAAGGATTCCTGAAGACAACAGTTTGCGACGCACCCTTGGGGGGCTCGAGCATGCCTGAATCGTGCACGCTCGAAGTGCTAGTGATTAGCGAAACCGGTCCAACCGGCGACGAAATGTACTCATCGATCGTGCACACGATCGGTGCGGAATACAACTGTCGTCCGATCAGCAACCGGGAAGATTTTGATCGGTCCTTGAAGGAACTGGATCGCTTCCAGGCGGTTCTGCTTGGCAATGACCTTGGCTGGTCTACCGGGATCGATATCATCCCTGAAATCACGGGGCGACGCGTTTCAGTCAAAATCATCATGATCACGGACAGCAACGGCGCGGACCTCGTAGCTGATGGGTTCCGACTTGGGCTGGACGACTTCATGCGCAGCTCGCAACTTGACCGTCTCCTTACGGCAATCAGTGGCGTTGATATACCGTCGGCACTGCGGTTGTCTCACCCATCGGAATTTGCCGAAATCATCGAACCGGACCAGGAGACGCAGGCGCTATCGTCAGTCGTCAGCGACTACGTCTTTTCCTTCTACGTTCACCAGAACGGAACGATCGTCAATGAGTGGCGCTCGGAAGGACTCGAGCGCATTAGCGGCTATACACCGGAAGAGTTCGCCGAGATTGGCTGGGAACGGATAATCCTCGAAGAGGATCACGAGACACTCTGGCAGCGGACACGAAGCGTCCTGCGCGGCAACGCACCGGTGACCGAATACCGATTGCGTAACCGATCCGGAGAGGTTCGGTGGATCCGCGAGTACACGAGACCGATCTGGGATTCCTCCGAGAATCGATGCAGCCGGTTCGTTGGCTCCGCACAGGACATCACCGAGGAACGCATCTCAACCTACCTTAAGTCAGGTCAAATGCATATTCTGGAACTCATCGCCATCGGCGCTGACTTTTCCAGCATCTTCGATGAAACCGTGCGCCTCTTCTCAGTTCAGGCCCCGGAACCTGCCTGCGCCGTTCACCGTTTCCATGAACAGGATGGAACGCTACGCCTCATCCGGGACCGGAACCTGACCGCGGAGTACCGCCTGTTCCTCGAGCGACTGAACGTGGATTTACACGATACCGTGCAGACTGCATCGGTCGCGTCCCAGCAACTCGTCGTCGTTCCAGATGCCCGGCAGGAAGACCGCTGGGATGAGGAAATGCGCCTCGTGCAATCCTGCGATTGCACCTCACAGATCGTCATGCCGATCATCGGAACCAGACACAATATTCTCGGCACTCTCACTGTCTGCCGGCGAGAGACCGGTGAGCCCTCAGCCTCGTACCTGGAGCGAACAACCATCGCGTCCCGACTGCTTGGAATAGCGATCGAGAAGATCGAAAACGAACGGCAACTGGCCCGAGCGCAGTTGCGCTACAAGCGCCTTGCCGAAGAGATTCCTGCAATTACGTTTGTCGCCACCGCTGATGACACCCTTCTTCTCCGCTATCTCAGCCCACAGGCGGAAGCGATCATTGACGAGACCGTGCTGGCAAGTTGGGACCAGCTTTCGCTGCTCGACATTGTTCATCCGGCCGATCGGCGAGCCGTAGCCGCCTCGTTTCGACAACTGAACGCAGACCCGACTTCAGTGCTCATCGAGTTCCGCGTCAACCCTGACTACGGCGAAGACAGGTGGCTCCAGTGCAGCGCCGCCATGATCGATGATCATCCGGAAGATGAGATCAGCTGGCAGGGCATCCTGCTGGATGTCACAAGTCGTCGCAACGCCGAACTCGCATTGCGGGAGAGTCAGACCCAGTTTCGGGCACTGTTCGACAACAACCCGCATATCGTGTTCACACTGGATACCCGGGGACGATTTCAGCGCATCAATCCGGCATCAATGCGAATAACCGGATACCAGGAAGAAGACCTCGTTGGCCGGCCGTTCACCTCTGTACTTGTCGCTGGCGAGCTGGAGAGGGTCTGGCAATTCTTCCGCGACACCATAACCGGTGACTCTCAGCAGTTCGAGACAGAGATCTTCACCAGGCGTGGTAAAAGGGTGCAGATTAGCGTTACAACGGTGCCCTACATATTGGACGGACAGGTTGCTGGCGTCTCTGGCATCGCCGAAGACATTACCCATCGCGTCCGGTTGCAGGATCAACTCAGCTACCAGGCATTCCACGATAGCCTCACCGGTCTGCCCAACCGGACGCTCTTCTCCGAGCGGCTCAACCAGGCAATCACAACAATTGAGCGAACGCGGGAGCAGGTCGCGGTGCTCTTCGTTGATCTCGACAATTTCAAGACGGTCAATGACAGCCTGGGTCACGAGAACGGAGATGAGTACCTCAAGATTATCGCCAACTGGCTGACATCCTGCGTCGGCCCTTCCGATACCGTCGCCCGGTTCGGAGGAGACGAATTCACCGTTCTGCTCAAATACTCGCTCACCGATCAGGGATATCCATTACGAGTCGCTGAGCGAGTCGGACGCGAGCTCACAAACCCGGTCGTGATTCAGGGTCATGAGATCAATACCGGAGTCAGCATCGGAATCGCGATCTACGATCGACATAACCGGGAACCAGACGATCTGATCAGGCAGGCCGATATTGCGCTCTATCAGGCCAAGCGCGCCGGGACCGGTCAGCTTTATCAGGTCTATCAAGATTCCATGCATCAACGGATCATTGAGCGGCTCGAATACCAGCGGGATCTGCGTCGCGCGATCCGCCAGAAAGAATTCGTGGTCTACTACCAGCCGATCATCGAGCTCTCGACCGGGCGAGTGGTCAAACTCGAAGCGCTTGTGCGCTGGATGCATCCGGAACGGGGCCTGCTCGCCCCCGGGGAGTTCCTGCCAATTGCCGAGGAGACCGGCCAGATCACAGAAATCGACGAACTCGTGATGAAAATCGCCTGTCGTGAAGTTGCCGAACTGAACCGGCACAACCGCAGGCTGCCCCCCTTATCGCTCGGGATCAATCTCTCTGCACGCGACTTTCGACGTCCGGACCTTGTGGACCGGATCATGGATACCGTCAACGATACCGGTTTCGATGCAACGCTTCTGCGCTTCGAGATCACCGAAAGTACGATGATGCAGGATGTGACCGAGACACTGGCCGTGCTTAATCGGCTCCGTGAGTTCGGCATCGGCTTTTCAATCGATGACTTTGGTACCGGATACTCGTCCCTGGCTTACCTGCAGCGATTCCCACTGGATACACTCAAGATTGATCGTACCTTCGTGGACGGACTCGGAGGAAACGGTGACGACGACATCATCGTCCAGACGATCATCAACCTTGCGAAGTCGTTGCGGCTCGAGACCATTGCAGAAGGCATCGAGACAAATCTGCAACTGGAACGGGCCAGAGAGCTTGGATGCGACCGGGCCCAGGGGTATTTGATTGCACACCCATTGCCGCTTGAACAGCTCCATCCCATGTTGCAGGCGAGCTCGCCGGGGAGAGACGATCAGCGGCATTCGGGATTTGCATAATCACGGGAAAATTGTAGGCACGGAAGCTGTTGGCAGACACGCGACGCGATTGGACGATTCATCAGGGTGTCAACACTCAACGTTCTGCTCATCGATGCTGGTTCGCTGGATCGGGTGGCAATCGACCGTCACCTTGAATCGCTGAATTCATACGAATACGCGATCAGCGACGCAAGCACATCAACCGAGCTCGACGACCTCCTGACGTCACCGGTCGGAGCAGATGCAGTCGTGATCGGTCAGGTGCCCGGAGATGCGGATTTCTCGGAGCTATTGCCGAGACTCGGCGCGCATTTCCCGATGGCAGCTATCATCCTGATTTCCGGTCAGAACCGTCTTTATCCGATTTCGACCAGCGGTGTTGACCCGGCCAGACTGACCATCCTGTCGCAGCACGAACTCGCACGAGTCCCGTTGATCATCAAGCAACGGCAGTGGGAGCAGGCGGAGACTCCCGGGAAGCTGGATCCGTTTCCCTCGATGCCGCAATTCAGCCCGGACATCTTCCGGATCATTTCGAGCCTGACCGCGGATTATGTCTATATCGGCAGTGTGCGGAATGACGGCAGCACGACCGTTCAGTATCGCAGCGATGCGTTGATCTCGCTCACAGGATATTCCGATGAAGAGATCGACTCCGGTGGCACCGAGATGCTCATGCACCCGGACGATCTACCGATCCTCGAAGCCCGGCGTGCAGCGATGCGACGAGGTGAAACGCGGACAGACGAGTTCCGGATCATCACCAGATCCGGACAGGTTCTCTGGATTCGCGATCATATCCGCGCGATTCCGGCGGACGACACCGACAGCCAGTGGCTGATCATCGGTGCGGCGCAGAACATCACCAACGAGAAACTGCTCTACAGCCGATTAACGGTGCAGGCGTCGATTCTCGAGATGATCGCACACGGAGAAGACCGGGCTAGCGTTCTCAGAGCACTCAACGATGTCGTTGAAGAGCAGATCCCGGACGCGATGTCATCCGTCCAGCTCGTTGATCGCGAAAACTGCGTGTTGCGTCCTGAGATCTCGGTCAGTCTTCCGCGCGATTTCGTCGAGGAGATAGCTGAACTGCCGATCGGCCCCGAGCATGGCGCCTGCGGAAGTGCCGCGCACCATGGTGAACTGGCGATCGTTCCCGATGTCTACCAGGATCCACGGTTCGAACTCTACCTCGACCTCGTGCGGAGGTACGATCTGCGCGCGGTCTGGTCTACGCCAATTTTCGACTCGTCGCACGAAGTCGCCGGCACGTTTGCGCTCTATTTCCCGATTCCGCGGACCCCGGTTGACCACGAGATTTCAGTGCTGGAATCTGCGGCGCAGATCGCCGGAATTGCACTCGATGTCTCCCGGCGAGAGGAGCAGCGCCAGATTGCCCAGGCCCGCTATCAGACGCTCGTCGAACGGACGCCAGCGATTACGTTCATGTCTGATCCGGCTGATCCCTTCCACCTGACATACCTTAGCCCTCAATTCGACGCATTTTCGGACCGTCCGGCTGAAGAATTTCTCAATAATCCGCAGCACGTCCTGGACGTAATCCATCCTGAGGATCGGAATAGCGTACTCAACGCAGTAACCGAATCTGCCGAGACCGGACAGCCACTGCGAATCGAGTTCAGGATCCGCCGGCTCAATGAAAACATTGCCTGGCTGCAGACGAGCGTCTTCCTCGTACGAGACCACACTGGCGAGCCGTTGCACTGGCTGGGTGTCATGCTGGATGTCACCGACCGGAATGAAGCGATCCGACAGATGCAGGAGAGCGATCGCCGGTATCGATCACTCTTCGGTGAGAACCCCTCACTCATCGTGATATTCGACTATGAAGGCTTTGTTGTTGACATGAATCCGGCCGCTGAGCGAGCTTCCGGATATTCGCGAGATGAGTTGATTGGTCATGCACTGCTGAGCATGATCATCCCTGAAGACCGGGAGAGAGTCGAACAATACTTCCTTCAAACACGGGCTGGTTCTCCGTGCCATTACGAAATGTCACTTATCAACAAGCACGGCGAACCAACCGAGCTCAGCGTCAGCCAGAGTCCTGTCATCGTAGATGATGAGATAGTCGGGATCTCGGCGATCTGTGAGGACATATCGGATCGCCGGAACCTTGAATCGCAGCTGTTGCATCAGGCCTACCATGACGCGCTCACCGGCCTTCCCAATCGAATCTATTTCGACCAGACCCTCGCCAACGCAATGGAAACCCTCAAGCGAGAAAACGTGCTCGCAGTGCTGTTCCTTGACCTGAACAACTTCAAGGTCATCAACGACAGTCTCGGCCACGACGTTGGCGACCGGTATCTGACCGAGATCGGCCGCCGGCTCCGGGAAGCAGTTCCAGCGGACGCAGTCGTTGCCCGCTTCGGCGGCGATGAGTTCACTGTCCTGCTCCCGGAAGAGCCAGATGCGCTTGACCGTGCGGTCGAGGTGTCCCGGACGATCATGGAGACCCTGCACGGCCAGATAACGATCGACGGGTACGACCTCAGCTCCAACGTTTGCGTCGGCATTGCCTCGGCAACGCGCGATTCCAGATGCTCGCCGCGGGAACTCGTTCGCCGGGCAGACATCGCGCTCTACGACGCCAAACAGGACGGCCGTGAGAGCAACTACCGGATCTTCCACGAAAACATGGATAGCTGGGTGTTCGAGCGGCTCTGGATCGAAGCCGACCTCCGCCAGGCGCTGGCAAATCAGGAGTTCGTCATCCATTACCAGCCGATGCTGGATATCGCGATGGGCGAAATCGGCGTCCTGGAAGCACTGCTTCGCTGGAACCATCCCGAGCGCGGGCTGTTACTGCCCGAGCGGTTTCTCCCAATCGCCGAAGAGACTGGCCACATCGTTGATATTGACCACTGGGTCCTGCATTCGGCATGTAAGCGTGTTGCCGAGTGGAATCGAGCCAATCCGGATCAGGCTCCGCTCTACGCCGGCGTAAACCTATCTGCCCGCTCATTCTGGCGATCCGGCCTCGTCGGGCGGGTGTTGGACATTCTTCAGGAAACGGGACTGGATCCGAACCTGCTGTGCATCGAGATCACCGAGAGCACGCTCATGCGGGATACCGATCAGGCCACCCGGGTCGTCCAGGAACTCCGTGCGCAGGGAGTGCTCATCGCGGTCGATGACTTCGGCACCGGGTACTCTTCGCTTTCGTATCTCCGCACGTTCCCGATCGATGTGCTCAAGATCGACCGGACGTTCATCCAGGGCCTGGAAGACAGCGAGCAGCAAGCTCAACTCGTGCAGGCGATCGTCTCCATGGGACGAGCGCTGAATCTGGAAGTCGTTGCCGAAGGCGTCGAAACGCAACGCCAGCTACAGCTCGCCGAGCAACTCGGATGCAAGCTCGCTCAGGGGTACTACATCGCGACACCAGGACCGTTCGACAACATCATCCCGGTCGTCGAGCAATACCTGCTCGAAGCCCGGACGACCTGACTCAGGTCTGTCCCTGTCATCGTACTGCTGGTAGGATAGCGCTGACCCGACTGGGGAAAACCAGCGCCCGAATGGCCGTTCGAAACATATACTCGGTGAACAGGAGCGAATCCGATGCCCAGGTATGAATACGAATGCGATCACTGTGAAGAGCACTTCGATATGGAACGGCCAATCGCTGAAGCCAGCGACCCGCAACCCTGCCCGTTCTGTGAGCGACCGGCCCACCGCGTGATCACCTCGCCGAAGTTCCTCTTCAAACCAGACCCGAACGACGTCCGCCCCGTCTGGCACAACCACGGCTCGTTCGGCCATTCCCACGCCCCCGGCAAAGGCTTCCACGGCCCCAACACCGAAGACCCGCACCGGGAGGGGTAGAGCTTCTCCGGCGTTTGAATATCTCTCACGTCGCGAAACGGAACTACTGAGAACAAGAAACCCCCGGAGCCGGTTGGCTCCGGGGGTATTAGCGCGTCGTTCGTGACTAGGAGGTTGCTACTCAACAGTCCATTCAACGGATGCGGTCACAGTATGTGGGTCACCATTCGTAGTCTCCCCGCCTGCGGGTTCGATCATCAACGGGAACGGTCCAGACTCGTCCACCGGTTTCCCCTAGCCCCTTACGGATGCGGATGCAGGCGATGGGTGACGCCACGGTCACCATCCGCCATTTCAGTCACGTTCGTTGCAACTCCGATAACCTCGCCGCCCCCGACAACTCCACCGTTCGGGGCGACGACGTCGATTACGGCACCTCTCTCGAAACCATCGATCATGCCGTCAAGGATGTCATCCGCTGTCGAGAGCGACGCTGACTCAAAACCGTCGATCGTGATGACGATTGGATCGGGGTTGTTCCCCTCGTCAACAGTCGGATGGGCGGGATTACCGTTAGCCCCATAGAAGGTAACCTCTGCATCAACCTCACTACTGGTCGGGTTGAAGAGGTGAATCTCCGTCGTCGAGCCATACTCAGCGTTAGGGTTGACTTTCTGAACCAGCGGCACCCCGAGACGATCTCCCACAGCCGCGGTTTTCGACGTGAGTTCGTACGTCATTCCGATCGGCCCGTCTGCGGTGTCTGCATCCGGATTGATCAGATCCACTGAGCCCTGAACGGCCGGATCAGAGGTAACGAGGATCGATGAAACCCCGATTGGCGCGTCTTCATCAAACGGAAACTCGATCCGCAACAGTTCGCTCGCGCCAATGTCGTACTGATCACCACCCAGGGAACCGCCATCCTTGGAGAGATACTCGACGGACGCAGATACCTCATCAAGGGTCGTGTTGAGCAAGTTGAGCGTCGAAGTCCAGCCGGGCTCATCCGGTATAACCAGTGACGCGTGCTTCAGTCCGTCTCCGAAATCGTCTGGAGTCGACGTGTTGCTCAGGCTCAGGCTTTCTTCCAGATTGCGTCGCTCAGAGACGGCAGCAACGGGGGCGTTGGAATCGATCCGAACAGATCCTGTGAAGGTATCACTACCTTCCGGCAACAAGTCGGTCAACTCAAAGATCTCGACCTCGCCAGGGCTCATCGTGAAATTTTCGACTG
>SLMJ01000174.1 GCA_007133615.1 Thermomicrobiaceae bacterium
CAGATATATGCTTTTCTGCCCGCACTTATCAGCGGAACCTGGGTGCGCTGCGATGGATTCGTGATTGAGGATTGTGCATTGTGTCACGATCCTGTAACGCGAGTGATGGGACTGTCATCACCGTGTAACCGATGATGGAATAACTTGTTTGCAGCGTAAAAATCCGCTCATTGGCTACGCTCATCAACGAACTCGGGGGGAAGCATATGGCCGTTACCCGACGAACATTTCTCAAGGGATCTGCCGCAGTAGCCGGGGGTGGGCTGCTTGCCAGCCAGTTTCCCGGGAGCAGATTCTCTCAATTGGATACGCTGGTTTCCACCTCGGTGCAAAGCCAGGAAGAGATCGTTGAGGATACTGTCCAGACCACGTGCTGGATTGGCAAGCAGGACTGTGGGATGACCGCTCATCGGGTGAACGGTCGCGTCGTGAAGCTGGAGGGCAACGACCGACACCCCCGGAATCTCGGGCGGCTTTGCCCGAAGGGGGTGGCCCAGATCACCACACTTTACGACCCCACCCGCGTAACAACACCCAAGATTCGCACTAATGAAAAGGGCGTCCCGGGCGAGTGGCGCGATGCGTCCTGGGATGAAGCTCTGGAGTTGGTCGCCGAGCGGTTTCAACAGGCGCTGGACACTGATCCAAGGCTCACCGCCTACGTTTCCGGCCGCAATAAAGTTGGATCCATCTACAACGATGCGTTCCGCGGTGCGACCGGAATGCCGTACGCCTATGGCCGCCGCGGTAACGACTGTGGTGGGGCCCACCAGGACGCGGTACTGGCAACCTGGGGCAATCGTGGAGTCATGCTTCCCGATCTGCGGCAGTGTAAATACCTCATTTGCTACTGGAATCTGACACAGGCCGGTGGACCGAGCATGTGCCAGATCACATACCCTCGCGAGGTTGCCAACGCGCGAGAGAACGGCATGAAGGTCGTGTCGATCGACCCGTACGCCCGGTCGGTCGCAAACCAGGCCGATGAGTGGGTACCGATCAAGCCAGGCACCGACATGGTATTCTGGCTCGCCGTCTTGCACGTTCTGCTTAATGAAGGCTTCATTGACGAGCCTTTTTTGCGCGAACATACGAACGCTCCCTCGCTGGTACGTGAAGACGGTTCACTCCTGCGTGACGGGGAGGACGAACTCGTCTGGGATCCGGACGAGGAGGAAGCGGTCCCTTACAGCGATGATATTGAACCGGCGCTGTTTGGGCAATTTGAGGTAAACGGTGAGACTGTCCGACCATCACTCCAGAAGTTGCTGGAACACGTTGGCCAGTATTCGCCCGATTGGGCTGCCAGCGTTGCCGAGGTGCCCGCTGAGCAAATCCGACGCATTGCCCGGGAACTGGGCCAGGAGGCGCAGATCGGCAGTACGACGATGATCGACGGCGTCGAGGTCCCGTATCGACCGGTCGCATTCGGGATGCACGGCACAGCAGTTAAATTCCACAGTTCAGTCCAGACCAATCGCGCGATTCTACTCTCGTTCATGGTTCTGGGCGCTGTGGAAGCGGCCGGCGGGCCGCATTTCTGGAACAAAGCAGTCGGCGATCCAACCGAGGCGCATCAAGGTTGGCTCGATGCTGTAGAGAATGAAGAACCGGATCGGCTCGATCTCGGCGGCACCAAGTGGTTCCCAATGGGCTCGTCCGGGTACCTGCAATTCCCGAACACCGTCAACAATCCGGAAGAGTACAACCTCCCGTATCAACCTGAAGATATGGCGGTCTGGGTTCACTTCGTCAATCCGATTATGAGTTCACGCCCAATGGACAAGGTAATGGATGCCTGGACCAGGTTTGGATTTGTCGCGGTGGTCACGCCGGAGATGAACGCGACTGCGGAATATGTCGCAGATGTCGTTCTTCCCTGCGGGACGCTCGACAAGTGGGAAGGGCCCCTGAACGTCCGGACGCTCTACCACCAGGCTCAGACCGTTCGTCAGCCCGTCATGGAGCCGATGGGTGATTCGAAAGGCGAAACCGAGATCTATATGGATCTCTGCGAGAAGATGGGTGTTCTCTTTGGTGAAGACGGCTTCATCGATCTGGTGAATCAGAACATCGGGCTTGAAGATGAGCTTGCGCTCTCGCTTGATGAGAAGCCGGAAACCGAGACGATTCTGTCCAACTGGATGGAGAGTATCGGGACGAACATGGCGACAATCCAGCGAGCAGGGGTTGTGTCCTCTCCCATACCTACTGAGGAACTGTATCTATCAGTCTGGGATGAACCGTTCGACGGAGTGCGCGCCGCGTTTTACGTCGAAGCGTTTGAACGGCTCCGCGAGGAAATGCGGGAGCGGGATGTTCCCGAAAGCTTGTGGAGCAAGTATGCCGGATACCCGACCTGGACCGATCAACCGATGGAACAGGCCGATCCGGAATACGATCTCTACCTGGTCGACTTTAAGCGAATCGAGCACAAGAACACGCGAACCAACAAGTCGCATCCGCTGCTTGACGAGATCATGCCGGACAATCCTGTGCTGCTGAATCCAAGAACGGCCGAGGAACGTGACCTCCAGGACGGTGACGAGGTCACGGTTGAATCGCAGAATCCGATCACCGGTGAAACACGACAGCTTCAAACTTTCGTCAGAACCACGGAAGCAATTCGACCGGATAGTGCGGCGATTACCCACCATGTGAACAAACCGGATCAACCAAGCGCGAATCAACTCCTGTTGTTCAGTGATGGCTTCTGGGACATCGGCGGCGCCTGGTTCTCACACGTCAAAGTCCGGGTGTGGAAGTAGGGGAGACAATGACAAGGATACGACATCAGTTTCGCCGATCAAGAATCATTTTCCTGTCGCTCGCGTTGAGCGTCCTGGTGATTGGAACCGCAGCGTTTGCCGTGCTAGCGACGAACGATGATGATGTAGACGATACTGACGCGACTGAGACTCCATACTCCGCGTTCGCATCGGCACAGCTCTTTGAGTTTCCGGGTAACTGGGATGAATCCGACATAGCAACTGTCCAGACGATCTATCCATTCCAGACGTCATGGCAGCGAATGCTGCGGGATGCGCA
>SLMJ01000381.1 GCA_007133615.1 Thermomicrobiaceae bacterium
CGTCCGGTCCGCTCATGTGTGGTTCCCATGAGACGATATTCCGTCGCCGGCGGTAGTGATCGGTGACGGCATTGTGCGCGATCCGGAAGAGCCAGGCCCGGAACGACCCTCCTCGGTAAGAGTCGAGCCGGGTGAAGGCCCGCTCGAAGACGGTGGACGTAAGATCCTCAGCCGCCTGAGTCGAGTTCACCCGCCTCTGGCAGAAGGCAAATATGCCGTCCAGATAGCGCTCGTAGAGCGTCGCGAAGGCGTCCGAAGAGTACTGTGCCTGCTCCGCGAGCTGGCGATCTTCAGTGCCTCCGGAGTCCGGTGGATCGATTGTCGTCTCTTGGTTCCAGCTCGTTACCACCGGTTGCCTCACACCGTGATGCATCGACTCGTCTGCATGGGTAGACGCAGAGGTTAAGACCGGGGTAACGGCTTTGCGCTAGAAGAAGGAGATAATCCAGGCAACTCCGGCGCCGAACAGGAACAGTGCTCCGAGCCCGGCAGCTACGAGACCGCCTATTAGCTGGTAACGCTCCCGCTTGCCCCAGTCGTCACGAAGGGCAGATTCAGACCGGTAGCTGACGATAACGCCGTGGTGGCGATTGCGCTCGATCTCGCCGTTTTCATTGACTGGCCCGACAACGTAGACCGGAGACTCGGCCGGGATCGCATTTTCCTTGATCTCGTAGCCAAGGGTCTGGTCACCGCCGAGATTGATATTGATGTCGAGACCGGGAATGCCGAAGAGGTTGTTGCTGCCCTCGCGCTCGTAGCGATTCATAACCTGCCGGGCCTCGAACCATGCTCCATCCGGATTGACTCGGACACCGCCATGGTCGTCAGCTAGGTGGAATGGAACCCATTGTTCGTTCTGGGCGACGGTTTCCCGGCCACGTGACCGGCCCCGCCGTCGCCGGCGTCTGCCCACGTTGATTCCACCACGTCGGCTACGTTCGTAGCGGCGGACGATTTCGAAGTCATAATAGATACAGGGGGTCTCGCTCTGTTCGCTGACGAGCGGTTGTTCCGGATGGGCATCCCCGTTCAGCGCCACGATTTCGCCCGGAAACGAATTGGGTACATCGCTGGAGCTTGCGGCAACGCCGCGACGGATCAGATTCATGCGCTCAGAATACGTTCGTCGATTCCAAAGCGCGACGCCTGCACCGATCAGCAGCACAATGCCGAGTATCAACAGCACAATCATCAACCGCCCCCCCTCACCCTGACTATCACCCTTCGCCCACGCCGAAATTCACCCCCATGCTTCAAAGGAATGCTGGCGGGATTCTAGCGTACTCGTCAGATTCGGCAACCGGCGAGGATTGGCATCGAGTCCAGCGAGGCGTTATGTGGCGGTCACCCGGTCGTACTCCATTCGCCTGGCGGTATAGGCAGCCGCCTCGGAACCATGGAGACGTTCGACGATGTGCAGGGACATGTCGATCCCTGCCGAGATTCCGGCGGACGTGATGACATGCCCCTCATCAACGAAGCGGGTGTCGGCCAGCATCGTGATCGAATCGTACGTCTCACGCATGTGGTCGACGCTCGCCCAGTGGGTGGTGGCGTTTAGGCCATTGAGCTTGCCAGCTTCGGCAAGGAGAAAGGATCCGGTGCAGACGCTGGTGAGCAACTCCACCTTCGGATCCTGCAGGGATATCCAGTCCAGCAGATTCTGGTTGTAGCGTTCTTTCCGGGTTCCCTTTCCGCCGGGAACGACGAGGATATCCAGTTCAGGGTGATTTGCTATGGTGTAGTGTGGCTGAACCAGCAAACCACCACGGCAGTTGATAATTCGATCCTCTTCGGCGATTGTCACTGCGCGGAAAAGCGGGTTCTCCTCGTCGGGATTGTCCGGGACGCGAGCAACGGAGAAGACCTCGAACGGTCCGCAGAAGTCGAGCACTTCAACGTCATCGAAGATCAGAATGCCGACAGTTCTGGGCGCGTTCATTGCTGGCCTCCATCAGTTCAGGTGGCAGATACAATCAGCCTAGCGAATGTTGTCTGCCCAGAAATCAATCAGCTGGCGTGAGATCGGAGCGGCGGTTGCCGAGCCCTCACCACCGAACTCAGACATGGCAACCATCGCCATCTCGGCGTCGTCGTCCGGGGCAAATGCCGCGAACCAGGAGTGCGGGTCGTCCTGTCCGGTCTCAGCCGTTCCGGTCTTACCACCGGACCCGATCAGCGCTCCATCAAAGACATCAGAAGCCGTGCCGTTGCCGGCCTGATTGACATCACGCATGGCGGAGCGAATCTCCGCGAGGATTGTATCCGAGTAGGGAATTTCTCCGTTTTCCTGAATCTCCGCCTCGTACAGTGCATCGCCTTCGAGGTCGTTGATCTCTTGCACCAGATACGGCTCGTAGAGCGTCCCGCCATTTGCGATTGCGGCATACATCACTGCCATCTGGAGCGGAGTGGCTTCGAAGTAGCCTTGCCCGATCGAGAGGTTAACCGCATCACCGCGGGCCCAGAAATCACCGACGGTTTCGATCTTCCAGTCCGGGTCCGGAACTGTGCCGGAGACTTCACGGAGGGCATCGAGACCGGTTGAAGAACCGAGTCCGAAATTTCGTGCCGCTTCAGGAAGCAGGTTTTCGTCTTCGGAATCAAGATCTGCGCCGATCTGATAGAAGATCGTGTTGCAGGACTGGACGAGTGCGTTGTGCAGCGAAAGCGTTCCCTGGCCCTGGGGACTCCAGTCTGTCCACACCTGATCAGATCCCGGAAGCTGGAATTCCGCTGAACACTCCATTGTGGATTCGGCCGACATTCCGAGATGGTCCATCGCGGCGGCCATTGTGACCGATTTGAAAATCGACCCGACCGGATAGGCGAACGTGGTGGTTCGGTTCTCCAGTGGTCGGAGTTCCGGGTCGTTGATTGCTTCCCAGCTCTCGGACGTGTGTCCCAGGATGAAATCGTTCGGATCGAACGAAGGTTTGCTAACCATCGCCCGGACCGCTCCGTTATCCGGGTCGACCACGACAATGCTGCCGGTTTCTTCTCCAAGCGCATCGTAGGCTGCCCGCTGGAGGTCGATGTCAATC
>SLMJ01000179.1 GCA_007133615.1 Thermomicrobiaceae bacterium
AATCTCGTGCATTGGTAGACCGGGCAGCTCCGTCTGCCCCAGGCTGCTCAGGGTCGACACGGAGATCGACGTCTACCGCAATCTCGTGCATTGGTAGACCGGGCAGCTCCGTCTGCCCCAGGCCGCTCAGGGTCGACACAGAGATCGACGTCTACCGCAATCTCGTGCATTGGTAGACCGGGCAGCTCCGTCTGCCCCAGGCTGCTCAGGGTCGACGTTTACCGAGTGCCACGCGGTGAATCAGCCATCGCATTCAGCTCATGCAGTACCCGTTCGGTCTCTGAAAGATCCTCGAACACAATATCCGGGTCGTGTTCGGCCAGGTCATCCACGGAGTACCGCCCCGTCGCCACAGCGAGGACTTTCGCTCCACTTTCCCGGGCAGCCTCGATGTCACGCGGAGTGTCGCCGATGAGCACAACGTCGGTTTCCTGGAACGTTTCTCCGGTCGTGTGGGTAACCCGCTCAATGGCTACCGCCACCAGCTCGTACCGATGATCCGCGCTGTCTCCATAGGCGCCATGCGGGAAGTAGTAATCGATCCCGGCTGCACTGAGCTTTGCCCGGGCGACGCCACTGGCATTCCCCGTCAGAACGCTGAGGACTCGCTCTCCATTGAGCCGGGATAGTAGCTCGACAACGCCCGGAAGCAACCAGCTTCGCCGTTCACCGCCATCCAGCAGTTCACCATACCGCTTGCCCATGATCGACATCGTCTCGGTAAGGCCGGACCGAATATCTGACGCCGGGACATCGTACTTCTCCAGCGTCAGTCGAACGATCTGACTGTCCAGCATGCCGCCAAGTGGAATACCTTCCAGCGATGCTTCGACCTGGTACACAGTGCGGACTGCATCCAGCAGTGCCTGCTGATGAATCGGATCCCCCGGCTTGATCAGCGTTCCATCGATATCGAACAGCAACACTTGCGGCACAAATACGCTCCGACCGTTTCAGCAACTGCGACGCCGAATTCCAACCGTGTTCGTATCCTACCCGATCCCGCCTCTGTCGCAATAATCTGTCACAATACCGTCGGAGAATCACACGAGCTGGATATCAGTGTCACGGCGGGAAGGGTCGAACGCATGGAGACAGCAGACGTCGTCGTTATCGGTGCCGGTGCGAACGGGACGAGCACCGCATTTCATCTCGCAAAAGCCGGCGTGAAGGATGTCGTGGTCGTCGAAAAGAACCATCTGGGAGCCGGAGCAACCGGCAAGAGTGGTGCGCTCGTCCGGATGCACTACACCAATGAACACGAGACCCGGCTGGCCGTCGAGAGTTTCAAGTACTTCACCAACTGGTCGGATATGGTCGGCGGTGACTGCGGGCTGAACCAGATCGGCCTGTTCGTCTTCACCCCGCCGGAGCACTACGCTGATCTGGAAGCCAACGTGGCGATGCAGAAGGAGGTCGGTGCCGAGACATATCTCCTGACGGCCGAAGATGCCGCGGAGATCGATCCATCCGTCTCGTTTCACGACGTCACCCACGTGGCCTACGAGCCGAACTCCGGCTACGCCGATCCCAATGCCACAACCTACTCCTTTGCCCGGGCCGCGATGGACATGGGCGTCCGGTTCAAGCTGGATACGCCCGTCACCCGGATTCTGACCGAGGGCGACCGCGTGACCGGAGTCGAGACGCCGGACGGCGTGATTCAGACTTCCAACGTCGTCGTCTGTGCCGGAGCCTGGGCGAACAAATTGTTCCAGCCGATCGGTGTCGACCTGCCTCTCGAGCCGAAGTACGCCCGGGTCAGCGTATTTCGCTGGTCGTTCGACCGCCCGGAAAAACACATGACCTACATCGACCGGATCAACGGAACCTGGTCCCGACCGACCGATGGGCACAGCACACTGATTGGCGCCGAGACCGGGGTTCGCCCGTCCGACGATCCGGACCACTATCAGGAAGCCCCGAATCAGGATTACGTCAACCATTGTCGCCAGCAACTGATCAACCGATTCCCGGTCATGCGCCACAGCACGATGCGGGGAACCTGGGCCGGTATCCTGATGCGGAGCGTCGATTCCCGACCGGTGATCGGCAGCGTCGATCAGTACGAGGGCCTCTACTGCATGACCGGGGATAGCGGGACATCGTTCAAAACGAGCCCGGCGATCGGCAAGTGCCTTTCGGAGCTGATCACGACCGGGGCGAGTTCGACCGTCGACCTGACGCCGTTCCGGCCATCCCGGTTCGCCGAGGGCAAGCCGTGGGTGGACGTCCACACCTACGGATCCACCGATGACGAGGACACTATCTCGCGGTAGTCAAGTGCGATGAGTGGGACCTTCGGAGGAATCGAATTGGCCCTTGTGGTGTCTGGACGCTGTGCCGGCAATCGCTCATGCTAGTGTGCAGGTAGCGCTTATTCGAGCGGCTACCGCACGGGTTTACACCACCCAACCCCCAGGAAGCGGCGCCTGATCCACCGGTGCCGCTTCTTACTTTTCTCGATTTCGCCCCGGAATGACCATCTCGCTTGCCAGACACTGATAGAATCCTGTGATCTCACGAATTCGCCGGAAATCGGACGATCACCGGAACAGCGGAACCCGAGAACCGTGCTGACGGCCTGGAATACATGCCATGTCTGAAGTTGATGCGCTAATTCGAATACTCGTCGCGACGGCGCTGGGCGCTATGCTCGGGCTGGAACGCGAGATCACGGCGAAACCGGCCGGGTTGCGGACGCATATGCTCGTCGCCGAGGGCAGCTGCCTCTTTATGGTCGGGGCGATCCTGCTTGCCGAGCAGACCGATACCGGTCCGTTTGCGGTGATCGACCCAACCCGTGTGGGCTCGACGATCGTGACCGGGGTCGGATTCCTCGGCGCCGGGATGATTCTGCGATCCGGTGACCGGGTTCAGGGACTGACGACCGCTGCCGGGATCTGGGTGGCCGCGGCGATCGGGATGCTGATTGGCTCGGGGTTCTTCCTGATCGGGGTCTTCGGGACGGTGCTGTCCCTCGTGACACTGATCGGGCTACGCTTCATCGA
>SLMJ01000327.1 GCA_007133615.1 Thermomicrobiaceae bacterium
CAGTGTCGTGCGGCTCATGCCTCCTGAAGGATTGCGAAACTCTGACAGTATTCATCGAATCCTTGAGGAGATTCAGGAATCCCATCACCCGCCGCGGTTAACGCTCGCAGTCGTGCTGAAAGGCGACTGGATTAAAGACGAAAACGACGAAGCGTTGGATGGAAACAATGTCTGGCCAGGTGTCCCGCAGGTACCGAGCGGAAATGGTACGCAGGGTGACGACTGGATTAGCCTGATCCATATAGTTCGAGATATCGGTGAAATTTTTCGACGCTAGCGTTTGGCGTTGAGCGCAACGATGAAACCGCCGGTGCACGCTCAGGGCGCAGAGGTTTGAAGGGATACGTGAATGACCGGCAAGCATGCCGCAAACGGAGCCTCAGTATCTGGACTACTTGTACGACCCAGGTACTTCCCACGGCAAGTGGTCACGGCTGAGGACCTGACGACTGACCAGGCCTATCTGCGGGAGCGCCTTCGGCGGCATAATCGATTTCTGCACGGGTGCGGCGTGGTGTGTGGCCTGGAAGTCGTGCCAACCGATCCGGACGAATCCGGAACGCCCCAGGTCGTGATAACGCCTGGCTACGCGCTGGACCCTTACGGTGACGAGATCTACGTACCTGAGCTTCAGATCGTGCAACTGGACTGCGTAGCCCCGGCGAAGGATTGCACCGATCTCGAAGAGCCTGCCGAGGGCAAACCAGGTTACGTAGTGCTCCGATATCATGAGACAGAGGCCCGTCCAATTCCAGCACTTCCAGAGCGTTGCGCCCCGCGAACGTCGTGCGAGTTTTCCCGGTTCCAGGATGAGTTTGAGATCACCTGTCTCGCAGAATTGCCCGAAGGTTGCATCCCGCCGGAAAGCGGAAGTGGTTGGGCGCTGCGTGATGTTCTGGTCGGACCACGGAGACCGCCAGAAAGTCTGGGCGATGTCGAACCTATCCTCGAGTGTCCTGAGGAACCGGTGAGCCCCTGGATCATTCTCGCGAGGGCCAGCCTGGAAGAAGATAGATTGATAGTCGACTACCAGGACCGCAATCAGACCCTCTCGTCGTGGCAGATGATGGAGTTTCTGAAACATGTGCGCTACGCCCCTCCGGGAGAAGGCGCCGACCGTCCTGTGGCGGACGTCAACGGTATAGGACCTGTGCGTACGGCGCTGCTCGGAGAGCACGGTGTATTGACCGTTGGTCAGCTTGCCGCCATGAGACCCGAGGTCGTGGCTGAGGTCATCGGCGTCGCGGAGATTCGCGCCAGAGGGATGATCGCCCAGGCAAGATACCTCGCCTACGGCCCCGACTCGCCTTCCGGAGAAGAGGCCGAGCGCCCGGTATCTTCCGTCAACGGGATTGGCCGCATTCGGACTGAACTGCTAAACGAAAGCGGTATCACCACGGTCGAAGAGCTGGCCCGCATAGATTCCGTGAAGCTGTCCGAGATCCTGGGCGTCGCGGAGATTCGCGCCAGAGGGATGCTCGCTCAGGCCAGATTCCTGGTTCGCGGCGGTGAGTGGCGTCGCGGTGCAGGGCGTTGGGGGTAAGAATGGCAATGCTCCCATCCGAGCAGTCAGTTTCAAAAGGGGAGCTCACGATCGAGCGACTCGCGTGCCATATCAACCTGCCCGGAAGCATTGAAGATGCGGCTTCGGTGTCCGGACGCATCGAGCGCATGGCGAACCGCGACGTTGCCCAGGCGTGCGCAGAGCATCTGGACTTGCCGGATGAAGAAGCAGTCTACCGCATTCGCCACTTGCACCTCTCGCTCTGGGTAGACAAACGTGCGATGTCGACAATGGAGATATCCCGGCAATGGGGAGCACTGCTGGCAACAGCAGTAATGAAATCAGTCCGATCCGGCTCTTCTCGCGACGTCGTTCGCTTCTCCTCACCCAGGCACTTCGTCGCCGCCTTTCTGCGCGACATCGTAGATGGCGTGGGCTGGGAAAAGTGGTACTACGAAGAATTCCGTTACTTGCGTCGTCTGCCCATTGGGTCTGTCGCGGCTCAACTACTCGCGGTTCGACCGGACTGGATTCTCCCCACTATGGACGAGCTACAGCGTTCCGGGCACACGCCGCGCCTGCTTGCCAGGATGACGACGGCCGACCTTTCCCGGCTCTGGTCCGCGCTGAACCTTGCCACGGAGCCCGGTCCCGAACTGCTACTCAGCACCCATTCCGGTGAACAGCGAACGCTGTCCCGGCTCATGTCACGCTGGCCCTCGGTCGCGCTTTCCTATGGCGATGATCGGCGGTCTCGCACACGAGATCGGTTCATCATGCTCCTCGCGGCCGACCGCGACTCGATCATCGATGCGCGAGACCCCTATGCAGCTGCAGTCATCCACGCAGTGCTTGATCTTATTGCGCTTAGCCGCATGGCTCCGGACCTGGCGATGACGCTAATGATGCGAAGCGAGCTCTATCCCCATGCTCTCCAGCGCATCGCGTCCAGCCAACTGGCCGACATGCTGAACTGGGTAGTCCCGCTCTCGCAAACGCCAGCCGGCAGAGAGCAACTTGCAACACTAGCCGAGGCTGCATCCAAAGTCGTACGACCGCAGGCATTCACCGATGGATACTCTGAGCCTGGCGAGACAGCAGCCAAGGATGATATCGACCCGGCTGAGCCTTCATCCCCAGCCGCCGACGCAGAAGGGATGGGCCTTACCGGGAAACGCGCTGCGTCGACGGATGATCATGCCCGACCATACCTGAAAGAACCCGGCACACCGGGTGGTGACTCGACTGCTTCAAGGATTCATCCCGGCGAACCTCGAAAAGCGCTCACCAGCCCTGTTGGGAGTGTGTTCCTGCTCGCTCCCGCGCTAGCGGAGACCAGATTGTGGGAATACTGGCTAGCTGAGCATGGTGAGGAAACGGCACGAGCATTCATCTTCACCATAGCGCTTAAAGCGCTAGGACGTTCCCGTGCCTCGTCATACGTGAACGACAGCATGCTCGCCGCTTTTGCTGGCCTGGAACAACCATTCCTGGAGGATGCCCGG
>SLMJ01000011.1 GCA_007133615.1 Thermomicrobiaceae bacterium
ACCTCGGCCGAAGCAACGACAGTGATGGTCGAGCCGATGACATTAGTCCCGATGAACTGATCGTGCGTAGCTACGCCGCTGCCGTCGGTCGTCTCGGTGACGGTTACCCTTGGATCAGTTTCGTCGTCGACGAAGTACTCAAAGGTAACGGTGATACCGCCGGCTTCGTTACCGTCTTCATCCAGGACAGTCGCCTCGGACGTGACTTCTGAGCCACCAGCGACCTCATCGGCGGGCTCCTCACCATCAAGGACCACGAGATCCAGGGATGGAAACTCCGAATCGACCCAGGTCTTGGTCACCTGAGCGCTTCCGGGTACCGCCTCGAGCTGAGCAACGATAACGGTATCGCCAGTTTCGGTGTCATCGTGACTGAAGGTGAAGCTGACCTCGCCGCCGCCGTCAGTCGTAACGATACCCGAGCTAGCCGGGTCCACGGCTACACCACTCGTGCTGAACGTGACCTCGGCATCCGGGACGTCGATTCCATCCCCGGTAACCGTCGCCAGGACCGTGTGCGGTTCGTCCGTCGGGTTGATGCACTGACCATTCTCTTCTTCGGCACACTCAACATGCTCCAGGGATATGTTCGCATTCCAGGTCTTGTTCAGCTCTTCGGACTCGGTACCGCTGGCATCGTGGACCGCCTGGATCTGCTCGACATCCTCGCCCAGTGCCGCACCGTTGGTGTGTGTGTACTGGATCTGGAATTGACCGTCACCATCTGTCTGGCCGGACTCAGTGTTGTCTGCAACGTTCGGGTCATCATCATTCTGGTGATCGACGTTGATCGTTACGTCCTCACCGGCCATCGTCGAGCCAAACTGGTCCAGCAGCGTCGCCGTGACCGTGTGCTGTTCACCCAGCAGGTTGTCGTCGGAGCTCTGCTCGATCAGCAACTCGGTGCCAACCCGTTCGATCGATACCGCCTGATAGGCCACCGATCCGTCGCCCTGAACCTCGTAGTTGACGTTGTTCGAGACGGCAGACAGCAATCCGCCACCACTCTGATACTCGGTCACAACCGAGCCGGTGAAGCCCGAACTCATCGAGCTGTAGTTGTGGGTGTAGACGGTCGCACCCTGGTGGCTCGAGAGATCGAACTCGAGCGGCGTACCAGTTGTCGGCTCTGCCGGGTTCCCCGTTGTGGTATAGAACTGCACTTCAAAGACGACCCCGAACGTGCCGTGCGAGTTGAAGTACTGGATACCCGAGGTATCTCCGTTTCCGGTGTCCGGGTTGCCCTTCTGCACCAGCGGAACCGACAGTAGATCACCGGGTTGCACCGCCTTGTCACCAAGCCCGTTGGTTACGTAGGACATGGCGTTGCCGGTCTCCTCGTCGTCGCCCAGGTACTTGACCTGGTCAACAGTCGCGTGCAGATTGGTCGTCCCGCTGACGATCGCCGCGCCGATCTGCCCGCCGAGTCCCAGATCCTGATCGCCTGGTGCAAAGAGGAACTTCTGACCGCGAGGTTCGATCCGGAAAGCATCACCGCCAACCAGGTTGCCGCCAGGCGTGTAGAAATTGATCTGGACGTCGTTCCAGTTGTTCTCGTCCAGGTTCGCCACACTGATACCGGTGTTCCAGAAGTTGTAATCCTGGAAGACCAGCGGCGCGATCGATCTGTTGGTCCCGGTAGACTCGATCGATTCAGTCGGGCGAGACGTGTTCGTCACCAGCATGCTGTCGATGTTCTTGTACCGTTCGGCTATCGCGCCGATGGAATCGTTCGCGCTCAGATAGGCGCTTCCGGTCCAACCCGGCCCGATCCCGGCAACATCCGTGATATCGATAATCTTCGTTTCGCCTGCCTGAATAGAGCCCTGAGTCTGAGCCGACGGGTCGCCTGTGCCGGAGCCGGTCTCGTAGAAGGTGACGTTGTAGTTGACGTTGCCGCCGGCACCGAAGTTCGCCAGCTTGATCTCGGTGTTCCAGCCGGTGTTCGTCTGAACGATCGGCAGAACATGCTCACCAGAGAGCACCTGCTCACTGGTCATCCCGCTGTATCCGTCGACGGTGACATGACCGGCGTTGGTGTTCGCGGTGCCAACGGTCGGATTCGGGCTCACGTTCTTGGTGGATGCGGCGATCGGCAGAAAGTCGACGGTGCCGTCGTCGTTGTCGTCATCTTCGAACGCGCCATCGTCGAATCCAGTGCCCGTCGGAACAGCATGCACGCGGACGGCGCCACCCGGCTCGTCCAGGCCAATCTGCGCTGCCGTAGCAGTGGTCGAGGCCCAGACCTGGACATTGGTAACCACGTAGGGATCACCCCACCCGGCGGGATCGCCCGGGAAGAAGTAGATATCTGCAGCTTCGGCGTTCGTGTTCTGAACGGTTACCGTGCCGTAGAACGGTCCATCATCGCCAAGCGAGTGACCGTAGGGAACCCACGGGAAATACGCGCCGGTGCTTTGATCACCGGACTGCAGTTCGCCATCCGCATCGGTGGATGCGCCACTAATCCCGATCGCGCCCACGAAGAGGCTCATCGCAACGCCGAGGGCCAGAATGACGCTCAGGTATCCTCGTTTCATGTCCTCGCTCCCTTCCGGAGTATCGAATCAGGCCGGCATACGTCGGTTGATTCGAGAATGTGCCCTGACTCCAAGAAGACATCGTCCGTCTTCGAAGATTGTCCAAGAGCTCTGGTGTTCGAAACCCCGTGCTACGTTCAATTGCGCGACCCGGCCAGAGCCGCCATTGTGCGAAATAGACAGATTGCCGGAAATACCGGCAATGGCCAAGTTGCACGATGCGGAGACGCAACAATTAGGTAAACCTCATACTACACCACTTTCAACGACAGGCATAGCCCTGGCTGTGTCCTGCTGGCTGACTCTCACCGCCCGACGGTTCACTGAGCCACCCAGACGGGCCAGAACGCGATCCCGGGAAACTCTCTGAGGCAGTCGATATGGTTAATAACGCTCCGCGTATTCAGTTAACCGAAACGTGGAGATCAAGTCGATGTGCAAAACACAAAAAGACCCCGGCCGT
>SLMJ01000099.1 GCA_007133615.1 Thermomicrobiaceae bacterium
GTTTTTTGAAGTTCCAGGCTCGCTCTGGCCTTACCGTCAAGATTCGGAACCCGCTTCGAGTATTCTTACTTTTCGGCAGCTCAATGAGTCGCCGTTTTGTTATCTAATTTCTCGACGATTCTCCACACTTCTCATAAATCACCAGCTAATCGATCGTGCAATTGCGATGCCGGGCGCGGCCGCGACCCGAAACCGTGATACGATGCAACGAACCGGTATACGTTCGACCTCCGTCAACCTTTTGCTGCCCGAATGAGGTCCTTTGCCAGTATCGAGCCATTCCCGGACTTCGCCTGATCGAACACTCCTGCCCGAGCGAAAAGTGTTTGATTCGGGCACGGACGCTGTGGTCTATCGCAGTGCTGATGGCAGATCAGTTCGAAAGATCTATCTCGGGATGGACCTTGAACAGCGTCGAGCGCTGGCACAACGGGAATATGACGCGCTCCTTCGGGTTGCGGATGTGCTCGCGGATGTTCCGGGAGCCCGCTGCCCGACTCCGCTTGCGGTCGAACTGGAGACCGGCGAGCTCGAGATGGAGTACATCGCGGCCAGGCGCCTCGATGCCGAGATTTCGTCGAACCTGTTCGATGAACAGGGACTACCAGAACGGGTGGGCGCATCGCTGGCCCGGGCATTCCTCGCTCTGTCCGTGACCATGCCTCTCGATGAGATCGACTTCAGTCTCCGCAATACGCTGATTGACGCCGATCAGAATGTCGTGCTCATCGATTTCACATCACGGCAGCGGGTTTCACATCTGCCGGAAGATCTGCCGGAAGACACGACTGCGATAGAAGTGGCGCTGGCGAGTTTCCTCACCAGCGCACTCACCTATCGCGTCCGGCGCTCCAGTCTGCTGAAGCTGACCGAAGGTCGGAGACTGCGAACGATCGCAATGACTATCACCGGTTGCGTCCAGATGTGCCAGCCAATTGATTTTTCCCGAGTGCGAGCGATTGCCTGGACATATTTCTGGCGGCAAGCGCGAAACCGCGGATGGAAGCGCTTTTTCTGGTTCAACACGATAGGACGGGGCATCTTCTGGATGCTCATGCGTGACATCGAGCAACACATCCCTCACACCGCGTCCTTCGACCTGCCCCGTGCAGATGGCTAGATCCATAGTAGGGCCTGATCGCAATTTCCAATAGCTCTGGCGCACATCGCTGCGCAATGCGATAATCGGCTCAAGATTCAACGGCTGTCCCAAAATCGAAAAGCTTCGAAATCGGGCACGTGCGCTCGATTACGCCCGGTGAAGAGCAGGAAAGTTACGGCCAGGCCAGATGAAGCGACTTGAATCCATCCTGATGGTTCACAACTATTACCAGGAACGTGGGGGCGAAGATCTCAGCTTCGAGGCCGAACGACGAGCGCTTGAGCACGCCGGGGTCACGGTTCACACCTACATCGACTCGAATTATCGTGTTGATAGTCTCGGTGGATTGCGCTCGGGACTGCGCTGCATCTGGTCACTCGAGGCTCATCGGGATGTCAGTCGCATCCTCAGGGAGACCCGACCACAATTGATGCACGTTCAGAACTCGTTCCCATTAGTCTCCCCATCCATCTACTACGCCGCGCAAGCAATGGGCGTGCCGGTCGTTCAGAGCATCCGGAATTACCGATTACTCTGCCCGAGCGCCATCTTCTATCGTGACAATCACATTTGCGAAGACTGTATGGGAAAGCGCTTCGCCTGGCCGGGAGTGCTGCATTCCTGTTACCGAGGCAGTCGGGCGGGAACGGCTGCGATTGCGGCGATGCAGACGATTCATCACACGATCGGATCCTGGGAGAACAAGGTCGATCATTTCATCTCGCTCTCGCAATTCGGACGTCAGAAGCTAATCGAGGGCGGGCTCCCTCCTGAAAAGATCACAGTTAAACCGAACTTCGTCTATCCTGAACCCGAACCGAGTGAGGAACCGCGTGAGTTCGTCCTGTTCGTCGGTCGACTGTCCGAGGAAAAGGGCATCGAAACGATGCTCAAAGCCTGGGAGATGATTCACCACGAAGTCCCACTGGTAATCGCCGGTCGCGGACCGTCTTCCGGAATTGTTGAAGAGGCGGCGAACCGGCTCGATGGCGTGACCTGGCTCGGGGCGCAGACGATCGACAGTATTTACGATCTCATGGGACGAGCAACTGCCATCCTGTTTCCGTCAGAGTGGTACGAAACGTTCGGCCGAGTTGTCATCGAGGCGTATGCCCGGGCGACGCCAGTGATCGCATCGAACCTCGGTGCGATCAGTGAACTGGTTATTCCCGGGGAGACCGGTCTCCTGTTTGAACCGGCATCTCCTGAAACGCTCGCTAGCACCGCACGGGAGATGTGGGCGAACCCGGATCGAGCCCGCAAGATGGGACGCTTTGGCCGCGAACTGTTTGAACAGCATTACACGGCTGATCAGCACCTCGCGTCGATAGATCAGATCTACGCCTCGGTGACCGGAGGGGCACGCATCGATTATCAGCCTTAGCGACCTACTCGATCTAATCGAGTGGAACATCAGTGATGTCCGAACACGTAACTGTTCGGCATTGCCGGAAATTCGTACACTCAGTTCAAGAACGTACGCCATTTCGCCCGGACCAGCAGAACATTTGATCACGAGAGGGCCAGTACGATTTCGGTATGAGCAAGATTCACGGAACGAGCCTTTTGAAAACTACTGGCACGGTGCCAGCATGATGACCGAAGAATGCCGCAACGAAACGTCACCGGCGGACTCACGATCGACGGTTTCAGGATTCCCGTCCGGGTCTATGCGGCCAGAGCAATCGATTCTCGAAGCCTATCTTGCGGCTGCACTTGATGGTGATCGGACCGAGGCATTGCGTATCATCCGCGAGGACGGAATCGCTGCGGGCCTTTCAATTAGTCAGCTCTATCTCAACGTCATTCAGGCCGCGCAATATCGAGCCGGGAAGATGTGGGAAGCGGGAGAAGTCACGGTCTCGCAGGAACATCTGGCGACCGGGATCTCGCAGCTCGCAATTGCCCAGCTCTACTCCATGATGCCGCGGAGCAGTGCCGCCGGCCACCGGGTGCTGATCGCTTGTGTTCCGGGCGAGACGCACGATATGGGGCCACGAATTCTGGCCGATTTCTTTGAGATGGCCGGCTTCGACGTCCGGTACCTGGGCGCAGACGTTCCGTCAACCGACATCGTTGAGGAAGCAAAAAAGTCCCGGCCAGACATCGTCGCCCTGTCTGCGACGATGACCTATAACCTGCCGGCCTTTCGCAACACCGTTGCAGAGCTACGCACCACGCTGGGGGAAGAGATCCGTATCGCCGCCGGCGGTCAGGCATTTCAGTTGACGCCCGAACTTCTGGACGAGCTCGAGATTCCGATCCGCGCGGCCGATGCTCGAGAACTCGTCGACCAGTCACGGCGTGCACTCGGCATCGACGAAATCAGCCGATGAGCGCCATCGTGAGTCATGTCAACCGGAGACATTAGGGTCCATTCTCTGCGAAGTACAGACCCACGTGTTGTCGAAGGAGGTCGCGTGAGTCATTCTGGCCAGACAGGTTCTCAAGTGGGCATCAAACCCGATCTTAGTGACGACGAGATCCTGTCGTCGGAGTTGTTCGAACGTTTCCTCAGAGATTTTCCGGAAGCTGCAATCGCCATTGATGCAGACGATAACGTGGTCTGGTTCAACGCAGTAGCCGCCAGAGCGCTGCCGGTCATGTCCGGCGCATCCGTTCACGGTATTACTGATCCCGGCAGTCACGGTAAGCTGGAGTCGACGTTACAGCGGGTACGAAACGGCGAAGACGTGGTCACGGAACTCGTCCTCGTTGTCGACGGTCGCCCCGCGCTGTACTCGATCCACTTCTTCACCCACCTCGGTCTTGTTGTGTTGCTGGCACGGGGATCGTCCGACGACGCCGGACGATTCCTGGAAATGTCTTCCATGCTGTCTGATTTCGCTACGCTCTACCGGGAAAGCAGCCATCAGCGCATGGAACTGGAGCATCAAGGGCAGTTGCTCGAAGACCTCGCTCGCGAACTGGAAAGTGAACGAAAACGCCTCCTGACCATTATCGATCAGTTGCCCGAAGCGATCATCCTGGTTCGCGACGACAGCGGCGAGATCCTCCTGACCAACGAACGAGTGCAGGAATTCTGGCAACTGGATGCCGCCCCGGCAACACTGGACGAGATCCCGCTCCGCGTCTCGGAATCGAACCCAATCGCCCCGCTAGAGACGCCAGTTATTGAAGCGTTACGCCGGCGAACAGACGTCGGACCGTACGAGCTTCTTATCGTCCCAGCTGATGAGTCCACAATTACCGTCCAGGCACTCGCCAGCCCGATAATCGACGACAACGGCTCGACGATCGGAGCTGCGATGTCCCTGGTAGATATCACCGAGCAGCAACGGCTGCGGGAAGAACTGGCGTCGCAGGCGGTACAGGATCCACTAACCGGACTGGGCAACCGGCGCATGTTCTTCCGTGCTGTCGATGCCGCGCTGGCGAGCACGTCCGAATCGATTGCCGTCCTCTACCTCGATCTGGACGGATTCAAGGCGATCAACGACAGCCTCGGGCACGACGCCGGCGACGAGACACTGCTGGAGATCGCCGCGCGACTGCGACATGCCGTGCGCGACGATGACACGATCGCGCGAATCGGCGGTGATGAGTTTTCGATACTTCTCGAAGGTGTTGGAAACCACGAATCAGTTGAACTCGTGGTCCGTCGGATTCTGGACGCAATTTCGGCGACGATGGTCGTCCATGATCAGACGATCAGACTGACGGGGAGCATCGGCATCTGCTTCGTCGAGCCTGATTCAAATGTGTCAACGTCGGAAATCGTCAGCCGGGCAGACATGGCGATGTATCAGGCAAAGACCGCGGATACGGCCCGCTGGTCCTACTATCATGACGGACTGGCAGACTCCGCATTCTTCCCGGTCACGCTGGCTGAAGAGATTCATCACGCCCTCGACAATGAGCAGTTCGAGATGCTCTATCGTCCCGTCGTCGAAGTGGCATCCGGACGAGTGCGCGAGGTTGAAATTGCGCTATTCTGGCGTCACATGCGGGATGGACTGCTCGATGATGAGGAGATTCGATCACGAGCCTGGAGAGCTGGGTTGCTTCACGCAATCGCCGAACGTGCGGCGCAACTGGGATCCTACGATCGCCCACTTATGATCGAAGCGATGGGCGCACGCAACGACATCGTGTTGTCACGTCACTACTGGCTGGAATACCTCCGCGAGCAACGCGTCGTCGATCAACTGGTCGATATTGCCAGTTCGGTTGCAGGAAGCCAGATCCGCGTGCGGCTGGAACTCTCGGGCAGACTGCATCGGGGAGACGACGCGATGATGCGCAGCCTCTGGCGACTACACGAATCGGGGCTCGAACTCAGCGTGGCTCACGCCGGAGATTTCGACGGCGAGTTTGCACTACTCCGTCACATCCCGATGCACTCGATCGTTGCCGCACCATCACTCGTGCAGGCGCCGCAGCACGATCCGCTTGCAGAAACGACGCTCGGAACGATTGTCCAGATTGCGGATCATTTCGGGGTGTGTTCGAAAGCGCCGGGAATCGAAACAGATTACCAGTTGCAGCGCGCACGAGAGGCGGGATTTCATTTTGTCAGCGGGAGCCAGTACGGCGAACCGCAGACAGCCACAGAGTTGCTCGAGCGGACGTTCGAGCAGATCTTCCCGATTGATACCTGAGCCCAGATGCGAAACTAACCGGTTCGTCATAGTTTCGTTACGCCATCACGATGTGATTATGGGCCCGTGTAATGGGCTGGCGACTATGCTCCTCTCAGTGGGGATTCCCCACGGGAAAGGAGCACACCATGGTTCAGGTTGGATACAGACGCGCAGAACAGCTACTGAGACAGAACGAATTTCAGCCCCGCGAACTGGCTCGGCTGCTCGGGACCACCGAACAGTTCCTTTTCAACGAGGTCTGGAAAGGCAATCTGCACGCAGTCAAATTTGGCAATGACATCGTTCGTTTCGAGCGGGCTGCAGTGCTCGAATGGCTGCGTCGCCGCGAGCAATAATCATGTCCGGGGTATTGATCCCGCTACCTGGTGTCATTCCAGCCAGACGTCGTCTACCGGCACCAGCATCAGCGGGATCGATACCGAATCGGCCAGCTTCTCCGCCACACTGCCGTATGTCCATCGCTCGATGCCCGAGCGCCGGCGCGTTGCCAGCGCAACGAGAAGTGGGCTCGACTCTTCTACGTGTCGGCAGATCTGCTTCACCGGATTACCGCCCAGGCCCGCAGTCGAAACCGGACAGGACAGCGATGACCACTCTTCGGCAATTCTGTTGAGATAACCCTCTACTTCGTCTCGCGACTGTTTCTCCCAGCGAAGCTCATCAGCCGCAGCGCCAGCATCATCACGGAAGGTTTCGGCTACCCGGACGAACTCCAGGTTGAGGCCACATCCCTCTGCGATCGCCGCAGCATGAGGGATCGATGAATGCGAAACCTCCGTGCCGTCGAGCAGGACACTGACGGTTCCAGAACGAGATTCTGACTCTGCCTGCAGCTTCGGGAGATGGGCTGGTACCACGATCAGCGGTGAAGTTGCGCTCCGGACCACTTTTCGCGTCGTCGACCCGAGAAAGAGCTTGCGAGTGCCGGTCGCGCCGAGGCTCGACATGATAGCCCAGGAATGCTCTGTCCGATTCAATTCCTTGATGATTTCCTCGGACGGCTTGCCAACCCGACCGACCACCTCGATCCTAGCCTCCGTCGCGGCCAGTTCGGATACACTGTCCTCCATCCAGGCCGGGGGATCCAGGAGCGCGCGTGGATCAGCATCTTCGGACCACTCAATGTCCGTGCGCGCGAACTTGCGCAATTGTCGGATCGAATCGAAAACATGCAGGAACCGAACTGGCACGTCGAGATGGTCGGCAAGCCTGACCAGCAACGGTATAGACCGCTCGGAGGTTCGGGAACCATCCAGCGGGGCAATCAGTACGTCCGGGAACGCTGGTCTGGCTTGAAGTTCAGAACTCACGTATCTCTCCGTTGCTGGTGTCCGTAAGGCATTCCGTCATATGCATCGCCTGCGTTGATATCGACGAGTTGAAGAGCAAGTGAATCCGTAACGATCCGTCAGTTCCCTTGATTCTAGCAACGAATGGGTGAGAAAACGGGTGAACAATGCCTGTTTTCCGAATCATCGCGCAGAATCGTCGATTCTCGCTTACAATGGTGAGCAAATCGTTCGTGAGGCGCTCGCCTTCTGACACGAGGCGCTAGTCGAGATCGAGTTATGCCCGCGCGAAGCAAGGGGAGACGATGAGAAAACAGCTTGTCCTGATCGCAGATGATGACGCGCCGATCCTGCGACTCGTCAGAACGAAACTCCAGGCAGATGGATACGGCGTTATTACCGCAATGAATGGCCAGGAGGCGGTGGAGCTTTTCGAGCGCGAGCGGCCGGACATCGTGGTTCTCGATTTGATGATGCCGGTTATGGACGGTTACGACGCGCTGCAGCAGATCCGGCAATCAGCAAACGTACCAGTCGTCATTCTGACAGCGCGGTCCGCGGCACCGGAGAAGATCCGGGGACTGGATCTCGGCGCTGATGATTACGTCACCAAGCCATTCAATCCGGACGAGCTTTCCGCGCGAATTGCTGCAGTCCTTCGCCGGGTTTCCGGGTCACAGCCTGTGACGAGCCAGGTTCTCGATTATGGATATCTGAGCATTGATCTCGGCAGACGGCAGATCATGGCACGCGGCAGCGAAGTGGAACTCAGCCGCACCGAGTGGGAACTGCTGTATCAACTCGCCAGCAACGCCGGCCGCGTCATGCTACATACGGAGCTGCTGTCGCGAATCTGGGGCCCGGAGTTCCGGGACGAGACGTACTACCTCCGAACCTGGGTCAGCCGATTGCGGGCGAAGCTGGAAGAAGACCGCGAAAACCCCACGCTGATCAAGACGTTCCCCGGTATGGGCTACCGCCTCGAACCACCGCACGGAGAATAGGGAATGCCATTCACGACCGCTGAGCCCTTACTCCGCAACATCGAGCTTCTCACCGGGGTCGAGGTTCGGCCACTCAGAGAAGTCAGTGCGGATGTCCAGCGGGCAGCATTGCAACACGTTCTGGGGGTCAGGACCGGGAGCGTGGAATTTCGCGCCGGAGACGGGCTCCACTACATCGGGTCCCGCTATTCGGATCAGCCCTCGTCGATTATCATCGCCGGCCCGTTTCGTCCAGTGGACGAAGAGGGTGACGAATCAGTTCCCCGAACCGACGATCACGAGCGTTCGCTTCTCAAGGAGGCCCTGAACAACGCGGCTTGGGGTCTCGCGATCATTGATGAAGAAAAACGAGAACGGCTCGAAGTCTCTGGCCAGTTTGAGCTGATGAGCAGTGCGATCATTGCGATTACCGGTGAACTGTCGCTGGAAAACGTGCTAAACCGCATCGTAGAGCTTGCCCGTTCGGTCTCAGGAGCCAAGTACGCGGCACTCGGCGTTCCGGGAGCTGGTGGTGACCTGGAGTCGTTCATCACCGCGGGAATCGGACCGGCGGAGAAAGAGGCAATCGGGGATCTCCCACGCGGGAGAGGAGTCCTCGGGGCGCTGATGACCGAACGCCGATCGATGCGGATGCGGGACATTTCACAGCATCCGTCTTCAGTCGGGTTTCCGGCAAATCATCCGCCGATGCGCAGTTTCCTCGGCGTGCCGATCCGTGCCCGGGGCAAAGTGCTCGGCAACCTCTATCTCACCGAAAAGCGATTTGCCGATGAATTCACCGCCGAAGATGAGCGACTGGTTGAACTTCTGGCGAGGCACGCGGCTGTCGCCATCGAGAATGCCCAGCTCTATGCCAGTCTGGAATCTCAGGAGGAGCGACTCCGCTTCATCATTGACCAGTTACCCGAGGCAGTTGTTCTGGTTGAATCTGAGCCGGAGCGGCTGACGATGGCAAATAGACAAGCCTCGCTGCTCCTGGGTTGGGACCTGTCTGGATCAATTCCCCTGGAAGAATTCCTGGCCAGGAATCCGCGCTACTCTCCAACCGGAGAGCGCATACCCGTCGATGAGATTCCAGTAGTGCGATCGCTCAGATACGGCGAAACCGTCACGAGGAGTGAGATCAATCTGGTTCGAGAAGACGGGAGCCATCTGACGTTGCTGGTCAATTCCGCACCATTGCGACAACCGGATGGATTGATTCGGGCAGCCGCGCTGGTGTTTCAGGACATCACCCTTCTGAAAGACGCCGAACAACTCAAAGACGATTTTCTCTCACTTGTCTCGCATGAACTCAGAACGCCGTTGACCACAATTCACGGGGGATCGTATCTCCTGATGGAGTCGGGTCTCGACCTCGAGCAGGAGACGCGATCCGAGATCCTGACCGATATCTTTTCGGAGAGTAAACGGCTTGCAAACCTTGTCGAGAACATGGTCCAGCTCGCCAACATCCGCGCCGGGAGATTCAAGATCGATTCCGAGCCGATCAACGTCCGGCTTCTCATTCAGCGCTCCTTGCGCGGTATCGATGCCAACTCCTCTGGTCGTCCAATACGCATCGCAGACGTTCAAGACGTCCTGGCAACCGGCGATGTAGACAGCCTCGATCAGGTTGTTCGAAACCTCGTCCAGAACGCGATCAAGTATGTCCCGGACGACTCGCCAATCGATATCTCCGCAGATACGCAGGATGACGTCGTCGTCATTAGCGTACGCGACTACGGACGAGGAGTAGATCCTCAGGATCTGCCGCTCCTCTTCGACCGTTTCCAGCGTGGGCGGGACAAAGCGACAACCGCCGGCATGGGGCTCGGCCTGTACCTGTCGCGGATGATCGTTGAAGCACATGGCGGGCAGTTGTGGCTCGAACTGCCAGAAGACGGCGGGTCCCGATTTCGGTTCAGCCTGCCAGTGCTTCTCGATGACTGACCGGCGGCCCGCGATTTGCAGTGAACTGAGTGGGCTCTGAAGCCACTACGCAATGAATGCGTCAATAAGTTGATTAGCAGCGATTCAGAAAGGGGCCACTTGTGGCAGGAATCGGACAGTCGAAAGACATTCTTGGAACGAATAACTCCGATCAGCGAGAGAAAATCGTCAATCTCCTGACAGTCGCGTACTGGATGGAAATCGAAACGGTCATGAACTACATCCAGGCCTCGACGAACCTTGACGGTGTACGCGCCGAGGAGATCGCCGAATCGCTACGCGGCGACGTCCAGGAAGAACTGGCGCACGCTCAGCGGTTTGCCCAGCGGATCAAGGACCTCTACGGAACGGTCCCGGGTTCAGCTGAATTCAGCGCCGAGCAGCGCTTCCTGCAGCCACCGCAGAAGTCGACTGACGTCGTCAGCGTGATTAAAGGCGTGATGGAAGCCGAAAAAGGCGCGCTCGAGCAGTACAACAAGATCATCGAGGCGTGCGAGGGTGTCGACTGGGTCACCCAGGACATGGTCGTTGCGATTCTGGAGGATGAACAGAATCACTACCGTACATTCGAATCATTCCTGAAGGAATACGAAGACTGATCACCCGGTTCCACATTGATCGAGATCAAAAGAGCCCGGCCAGGTGTACCTGGTCGGGCTCTTCGTTTGCTCCCGTGTCGGTTACCGCTCAGGTGCGCATAGACGTCGCAGCCGGATCGGTCAATGGAGGCATCGTACGGGCCTGCTGGAGATGCGGATGCTGGCCTGTCAGTACGCGGGCGATCAAGTCGCCAATCGCCTCATCACGGCTCGTGCCCGAACCGACGATCATTCGGCACGTAGCGCTCGTACACGGTCTCGACTCTTCGCCGTCGAAAGACACAACCCCGATCGCATTCCACCGATCCGGGGACGGCTCACGGACATAGAAACTGACCCGAACGGCGCCAACCTGGATCGTCGTATGTGCCTGTGCTGCGTCGCCTCTCATCACTGCCCTTCCTGATCTCGGGCGAAGGTCCCGAACTGACCCCGGAAAACAAACGCCGATGCATAATGGCAATCAGCTCACTCCGAAGATAGCTATCCAATGCTAAGAGATGCATTACGCGCAGCGTGTCAACGTTACGCAATCGTTACAACCCCTGATTCCACCTGAATCGCTGCGGCTGTTCACGGCACCTTTAGACGAATTCCGGCTGCACTGTAACTGTTCTGTCACACTGGAGAACAAGCTGTCATCACCGCTGAACCAGTCATCAGGCACCATGACAGCGGATGGTCTGCTACCATCAGCGAATCTGGTATCTAACGAAAGGCCACGAGGAACATGATTGGCACAGTCGTTGTCCCACTGGATGGATCAGAGCTATCCGAGCGCGCCCTGGTATACGGCGTCACGATCGCGGAGAGAACCGGAGCGCCACTTCTCCTCCTGAGGATCGCCCGGATCGGCGCAGACGAGCCCGAAGTTGCCGAAATCCGCGATTACCTGCGTAAGGTTGCGGCTCGCGTACCGGGCAGGGTTCAGTTCGAAGTGGAGCGAGGTCGCCCCGCCGAGAGCATTGTTCGGCTGGCAAAGGAAGCGGGCGACCCGATGATCGTTATGTCGACGCACGGCCGTGGCGGTTTTCGTCGCTGGATGACCGGTAGCGTTGCCGACGAAGTCGTTCGCGGGGCCGGGGAGCCGGTGTTGCTAGTCCGGGGCGACCAGGAACTCCCGTCAGTCGATCAGTTCGAGATACAGAACATCCTGCTCCCGGTTGACGGCTCGCCTTACTCTGAGTCCGCGATCGATTATGCCGTCTCCATCGCGCGAGTCTTCAACAGCACGATCCACCTGCTTCGCGTCGTCGACACTCCATCTGCGTACGCAATGCTTAGCCGGCACATGGAGGCCGCCGCAACAGGCGATATTCTCGATGAGATCATCGATTCGATGCGAAAAGAAGCCACCGAGTATCTACAAAAGACTGCGGAGAAGGTCAGCTCATACGGTATTGAAGTAAAAACTGCGACGCCGGAAGGCTATCCTGGAGAACAGTTGATCGAGTACGAACGACGGGGATTCTTCCAGCTCGTGGTTATGGCAACGGCGGGTCGCAGCGGCGTTAGCAGAGTCGTTTTTGGTAGCGTTGCCGAGCGTGTTCTCAAGCTCGGACGATCGCCGGTCATGATGATCAGGCCGCCTGAGTAGACCTCAACAGATTGACGTACCGCTCATACCGCGCTACACCTTTCATCAGTGACCAGGTATTTTGCGTTCACGGAGGAGAGGGATTCCGGGATGGACAGGGTTCGAATCACCGTCGGAGATCTGCAGTTCGTTGCACGATTTGAGAACGATGCAGCACCTGAGACATGTGCTGCGTTCAAGGAACTGCTTCCATACCATCAGAAGCTGATCCAGGCTCGCTGGAGTGGTGAGTCGGCCTGGATCCCGCTCGGGGAATTCAAGCTCGGGGTCGGATTCGAAAATCATCTGAGTTATCCGGCCCCCGGCCACATCCTCTTCTATCCCGGTGGATACTCGGAAACCGAGATACTCTTTCCATACGGACCCTCCTGCTTCGCCAGCAAGATGGGCCAGCTGGCCGGGAATCACTTTCTGACCATCGTCGAGGGACTCGAGCGGTTGCCAGAAGCGGGCCGCCGAGTGGTCTGGAACGGCGCTCAGGACATCAGCTTCCTCCCGATTGAGAGCTGACGCAGTGGCGGGTGACCGGAACCGATTCACGGAGCAATGGGATGCGGTCGACCCGTTTGACCCCGATTATCCCCACCTCTGGATCAAGATCGAGCATCTGGGTCGTTATCTGTTTGCCCGAAACGTGTTGCAATCCCGGGGCGTCAAAACGGTCGCAGATATGGGGTGTGGGGCCGGCTACGGGAGCAGAATTCTCGCTGACGCGGCGGATACCGTAATTGCCGTAGATGAGAACCGAGAAGCGATTGAATCCCTCCTGTCACTGGCAGATGATCGCATCAAACCAACCAGACTGTCGTTCGGTAGCGACTCACTGGTAGAAGGCCTCGAGACTGAACCGCTGGACGCAATCGTGTGCTTCGAGACGCTCGAGCACCTCATCGACCCGTTGTCGATGCTGGGCGAATTCGCGGAACTGCTCAGGCCTGGCGGTACGCTGATTCTCTCGGTTCCAAACAGTGTGGTCGAGCGTCTCGACGATGTCGGACTACTCACCAACCCGGTGCACCAACGCATGTTCACGATTGATTCGATTCGGGAACTGATTGAGCAGTCCGGGTTCCAGATCCGCTCGGTTGCGGGCCAGCCGATTGCGGCGACAATACATCAGAACGAAACACGATTGATCCGACGCAAGCAGCTTGACGGTCGGGTCGGCGATGAGCCGAGCCTGCATGATCCGGCGTTGCTTGAACGCCTTGCGCTAACAGTAGGTTATCCGGAGCCGCGAGACGTTGAGCGATCGTACTCGATCATTATCGTCGCCGAACGCGCCACGTGAGATAACCCGGAGGAGTGCAGAGGCTGCTACGATGCCAGAGCACAGCAGTCCAGCTTGATTGAATGGAGGTCAACCCGGTATGGCAAAGCAACGTCTTGACCGTCGCGCGGAGAAAGTGTTGGCAGGAGGCGTCAGCGCGTCAATGCGTTATCACCCGTATCTGGAACGTACGGTCTATGTCACGCACGGCGATGGTGCGTACGTCTGGGATGACCAGGGCAACAAGCTGCTCGATTTCAACAACTCGAACGGCGCTACGATGCTCGGGCACAAATACCCGGCTGTTCAGGAAGCAATGCAGGAACTTCTGAGCAAGGGCCCGGTTACCGCTGGAGAATCGGAAGAGCACGTGAAGCTTGCCGAACGCCTCTGCAAGATGATCCCGAGCGCCGAGCGGGTGCGGTATGCATCCACCGGCACCGAAGCGACCTCATTGGCACTCCGTATTGCGCGCCATGTCACCGGTCGCGACAAGTTCGTGAAGTTCAATGGCCACTTCCACGGACTTTCGGACGCGTTCCTGTTTCAGCCTCGGGATACCTTCCACGCCAGCGCACAACCTCAACCGGTGTCTGGCGGCATTCCAATGCATTACGCGTTCGACTCGCTCAGCGTATCCTGGAACGACAAAGAAGCTTTTGATCATCTCATGGAGCGCGAGGGGAGCCACGTCGCAGCGATCATCTGTGAACCCGTCTGGTACAACGCCGGGTGTGTTCCTCCCGATGACGGCTTCCTGCAGCACCTGCGGGAGGCGGCTGATCAGCACGGCTGTGTGCTCATTTTCGACGAAGTCCTGTCCGGGTTCCGGATGGCGCCGGGCGGTGCCCAGGAACACTATGGGGTAACGCCAGATATCACCACACTCGCAAAGGCTCTGGCGAACGGGATGCCGCTGTCCGCGATCGTCGGAAAGGCCGAATACATGGAGGAACTGGCCCCGAACGGCCCCGTCGCGCACAGCGGAACGTATTCGGGTCACCCGCTCGCAATTGCTGCCGCAAACGCGGCGACCGACGTGCTCTCGAAGAAAAAGACCTACAACGACCTGAACAAGACAGCGAAGTGGTTCTACGAGCAGCTTCAGGAGAGTTTCGACGCCGCGAACATCCCGGTACGGGTGCAGGGACTCGGTGCGCGGTTTGGTATCTACTTCGATCGCGAAGAAGACGTTCGAACCAGTGAGGATGCAGCAACAAACGATCACAGGCTCAATGCGGCGTTCGTCAAAGGCTGCATCGAGCGTGGAATCTACTTCCATGCGTACCGAACGGCCGGAGCGCCCGGCCATTCTGGAATCACGCTGTCCCACACGCGGGAACAGCTCGAAGATGCGCTGAACGTTATGCAGGATGTCGCCAAAACGCTGTCAAGGTAGAGCCGAACGCGGCGGCTGAAGCACTAAGCCGCCGTTCGCGCTTTTCCTCAGGAGTATGAGTCACGACTCTCCGGCAGCGTCAATCTTCCGGTAGCGAGGTGGCAAATGTTCGTCCGCGTTGTCGACCGGACCATACCCGAGATCAACGACCGCATCGGAAATGTCCCAGGTTCGCGAGGTATTGCCGGAGATCGCGTAGTACGTGGCGTAGCCAACGTCACTCTCGAGACACCGCCAGACCAGTTGCCCGAAATCGCGCGGGCTCAACCACATGTACCGGGCGATCTCGTCCCGCGGCTCCGGTCCGTAGGCGCCGATTCGCAGGTTGATGAACGACATCCCGTAACGATCGTAATAGTGTCGCCCGAGCGTCTCACCGAACGCTTTGGAAACGCCGTAGAGCGAGTCCGGGCGGACCGGCTGGCTGGAATAGACCGGCCAGTTCTCGTCCCGGTCGTTCATGCCCATAACATGATTGGTCGAAGCAAAGACGACACGCTTTACACCGGCCTGCCGCGCTGACTCATACACGTTGTAGAGTCCCTCGATGTTCGCGCGATTGACGCGGTCCCATGGCGTCGTCACTGCCGGTTCACCGGCAAGGTGGACTACCGAGTCGATCCCATCCATTGCAGGGCGAATCTGATCGAAGTCGGCGATGTCGGCGATGAGATAGTCATCAACGGCAGGATCTTCCGGAACCGTCCGGTTGAAATGCAATCTCAGATCGTATCGATCCTTCAGAAATCCGGTCAGGTCCTGGCCTATCCGTCCAGCGGCCCCGGTAATGAGTACGCGGCGTCTGCCTTCCGGCATGATCAGCTCCCCGCCTGTCCGTCATTGAACGAGGCATGCCCGTATTTCGGCGGCATGTGCTCGTCTGCGTCATCTTCTGGCCGGTATCCCAATCGAACGATCGAGTCCGTAATATCCCAGTTGCGACTGCTGTTGCCGGAGATCGCGTAGAAGGTTCCATAACCGACGTCGCTCTCGATGGCCCGCCAGCAGAGCTGCGCAAAATCTCTCGGGCTCAACCACATGTACCGAGCAATCTCATCCTCGGGTTTTTCCAGGAACCAGCCGATTCTGAAGTTGATAACGGACATGCCGTACCGGTCGTGATAATGCCTGCCCAGCGTTTCGCCAAAGGCCTTCGTGACGCCGTAGAGCGAATCTGGCCGCACCGGTTGATCCGCGTAGATCGGCCAGGCAGTGTCCCGGTCGTACATCCCCATCACATGGTTGGTCGACGCAAACAGAATCCGCCGCACGCCTGCCTTTCGCGCGGATTCGTAAACGTTGAACTGTCCCTGAACGTTCGCCTCGTGAACGTCTGCCCACTCGGCTCGCCACGATGGCTGCCCGGCTAGATGAATGATCGAATCAACACCCTCCATCGCCGGGGCTATCGCGTCGTAGTCCGCAATGTTAGCGACAACGTAGTCGTCAACCAGCGGCTGGTCCGGAACGGTGCGGTTGAAATGAAGCCGCAAGTCGTAACGATCCCCGAGCCGTCTGGTCAGTTCAGTGCCGATCCGCCCGGCAGCGCCGGTAATCAACACCTTCCGTTTTGTCGCGCTCATAACAATCCCAACTCCCGATTCTGACTATTCAGTTGGCTGACCAGACTCGTCCCTGAGCTTCTCCAGTTGCGCGCGTGTATCGGCGAGCAACTGGTGGACCTGCTCCATCGTCTTGCGATCTCCGTCTGACATCCGGACATGGTGAACATAGTGATCAGCACGTTCCTCCAATACCTGCAGTTGCTCACGGAGCGGCCCGATCAATGCATACGGATACTGCTGATCAACGTGGTCGAAATACTCCGGTCTCATCTGAAAGCCCTTCCCGTCGGTACTATCGATCCGATCTCCCGGTCAGCACGTAACTTAGATACCGATTCTGGAGAGAAACTCCGGGCGACCCTGCGCTCCAGGGCGCAGCCGGAAGAGCGCACCCGCCCCTGCTCCCTCCTCGGACTTGTTCTGCCCACCGGCGGTCGTGACATAGACGTCACGATAATCGGCGCCGCCGAAGACCACGCTCGAAACTTTCTTTGCCGGGAACGGGTATGAGCTTTCCAACTTACCGTCCGGTGTATATCGGAACAGTGCGTTTCCATCCCATCGGGCAGACCAGACGTAGCCGTCCACGTCCACAGTCATCCCGTCCGGACCGCCTTCACCTTCCGGGGTCTGGACAAACAGTTCCTTTTCGCTCAGATCGCCGGTTGCGCGGTCGTAGCGGTAGCGGTTGATCTCTCGTTTCGTTGTGTCGGTGTGGTACATGTGTGAAAGATCCGGGGTAAACCCGAGGCCGTTGGAAACCCCAAGACCATCGACGAGTTCGGTCAGAGTCCCGTCCGGGTCAAGCCGATAGAGACGGCCCGGGCGATTCTCAGTCGGCATTGTCCCGCAATAGACCCGCCCTTCCGGGTCTGCGATGACATCGTTGAAGCGCGTATCCCGCTCGGCGGAAATCTCATCCAGCACGCTCTCCGTCTCACCGTCCCGCCAGATGGTGACCGAGCCTCGTTCTCCAAAAAGCAGCAGTGATCCATCGAGCTGAATCGTGAATCCGCCGACAACCGGGCCATCATAGAACTGCTCATATGTTCCTGCCGCCGGGTCATAACGAAACATGCGACCGGTCGGGATATCCGCCCAGTAGAGTCGCTGTTCGGCTTCGTGCCAGATCGGCCCTTCACCAGTCACGCACTCAAAATCGGCAATGAGTTCAGGTTCCATGCTGAATTCCTTTCCGCATCAAGAGATTCCCACCGCACGAATGCGGTGGGATGCAGCGACCCTGATTGCACTGGAATCAGTCATCATTCGATGACGCCGAGGATGAACTCTCGGTTGAGACTTCAAGTTCGGCATCGAGCGCGTCGAAACTCACGTTATCCTGCACCGGACCTTGACGGTTCGAGCTCCTGAATATGCTCGTCATTTCAGTCATGGGAATGGTCGGTGACTCTCGATACAGGAAACACGATGAGACCCTGTTCTCATGCGTGTGATACAGGGGCGGATCGCTTTGAACACACATCGGCATCGCAAACGGGCAGCGGTCAGTGAATTTGCAGAACTTTTCGCCAACTTCTCCCAGTTCTCCGGCAGGCCGGCCGATGGCACGCTCACCTTCCCACGGCATATCTGGGTCTGGCAACGGGATCGACCCAACAAGAAGCCGTGTGTAGGGGTGCTCTGGATTCCGCACAACCTGATCGACATCACCGGCTTCGGCAAGGCTGCCCCGGTAGAACACCATAATATCTTCGCTGACCTGGAACGCGGTCGTGAGGTCATGCGTAATGTAGATCAGTGAAATGCCGAACTCACGGTTCAGTCGGAGGAGACTCCCGAGAATCGTCGCTCGCAGTGAGGCGTCAACCATCGACACCGGTTCGTCAGCAATGATTAGTTTCGGGCGCAGAAGGAGCGAACGAGCAACCATGATACGCTGGCGCTGGCCGCCACTCAGCTCATGGGGGAACCGGCCGAGGATTTCCTCTGGACGGATACCGACCGCTTCGAGCGCTTCATTGATGAGGTCTTTGCGTTCTTTTTCCGTTTTGGCAAGCCCGAAATTCCGAATTGGGGTATCCAGAACATGGTCGATCCGATAGAAAGGATTGTAGACCTCAAAGGGATCCTGGAAGATCACCTGGACATCCCGGAGGAACTGCTTGCGGTCGCGGCTGGAAAGATTCTCGAGGTTCTTGCCATTGTAGAGAACTTCACCTTCAGTTGGCGCAACCAGACCAAGAAGAAGCCGGGCAAGCGTTGTCTTACCGCTACCACTTTCCCCAACAATGGAGGTAACCGAGGGATTGTCCGCGTCGATCTTGAAGGAGAAATCCTCGAGTGCCACCGTGCGGCTCTTGTCAAACAGTCCGCCGCCGAAGGTCTTGGTTACGTTGCGCGCTTCAATCAACGGGGTGCTCATTTTGCCTCCTCATACAGGTGGCAGGCCACCCAGTGATCTTCACGAACCTCCTGCAGGACCGGCGTCACTGTTTTGCAATGCTCCATCATCTTCGGGCACCTCGTATGGAACGGACAACCGCTGGGAGGGTTGAGGAGTGACGGAGTAATGCCCGGAATCCCCTGCAATCGATCCTGCTTCACCTCGAGTGATGGAAGACTTGCAATCAGCATTTGCCCGTACGGATGAAGCGGATCACCGAACATGTCCTTGACTTTGGCGATTTCGACCAGTCGACCGGCGTACATGACTCCCAGACGATCAACGAACTGCGCCATCAAGCCCATATCGTGCCCGATCAGGATGACTGACGCGCCAAGATCTTCCTGAACCCGACGCAGCGTATCCATAACCTGCCACTGAACCACCACGTCCAGCGCACTGGTCGGCTCATCGGCGATGATCACGCTGGGAGAAAGGCTGATTGCCAGGGCGATGCAGACGCGCTGCTTCATCCCACCGCTGAGTTCGTGCGGGAACATATCGGCAACGTCACGACTCAGGCCCACACGGGAGAGCAGATCGCCAATATGATCGTTGATTCCGGATCGTTTGACATCTATTCCGTGATCCTGGAACGCCAGCATGAACTGATCCCGGATACGACGAACGGGATTGAGCGAGTTCATTGCACCCTGCGCCACCAGAGCGATCTCATCGAGACGCTTTCGTCGCATCTCTTCTTCCGTCAGAGAGACGAGATCAACTCCGTTCAGAAATACCTGGCCACCTTCGATTCGTCCCGGGGGCTTGATCAAGCGGAGTAACGAGAGTGCGATCGTCGATTTTCCACTTCCGGACTCGCCAACCAGGCCGAATCGTTCACCCTTCTTCAGAGCGAAGTTCACCCCGTTGACTGCTTTCACAGCTCCGGCGGCTGTATGGAAGTAGACGTGGAGGTCGCGTACCTGCAGAGTTGCATCTGTTTCGACCTCAGTCTGTTCGGTGCTGAGCGTTTCCTCTACCAAAATGGACCATCCTCCTCAGGACAGCGTTGTCCAGCTAGCCACCCGTGGATAGCCAAGGCCATTTTCCTGTTTGAGCACTTGTTGCTCGTCCGTCGGGTACACGTTTCCCCGGTTCAAACATTGCTTCTCGCTCGCGAGATGTGGTGACTATAATACAGGTATTGTAACCCGTCAACGCGACTCAAAGGACGCGCGAAACCGGAACTGGTTCCCCACCTGGTCGGTTCTCCGTCTGGATCTATCGGGCTGGCATGAGTTGTGGTGTCTATCCGGCGCCGACATCGGTGCCCAGATGATTTGCTCGCTTGCCATATCAATCACGAATTCCGAAAAACGTCACAAATTTCATGAACAACTCCTGCCTGCAGCGGCATTGCCCGCTCAGGTACTGTTCGAATTTTGACAAAACTAAAAATGAGATACGCACCGACTTGTCTGTAAACAGGTTTCAGCTAACGAACACCCGTTAACAGTATACGTGCTTGAAAGGGATTGACAGCGCTGTTTCATCCTGTTTAGCATTACACCATTACCAGACTTGGTTGACGTGGACAACAAAAAAGGCCTTCCGGCGCGATTGGAGGTGGGCGACTTCCAGGGATTGTCGTACTCCCGCTCGAAGGAGGAGAAGACGTGTATCCGGCGGCGGGTACATGCCGATATCAAGCTGACAGCACCCGGCAATGATGGCGGTGGTGTTGAGCTCAGGAGGATGTAGCAATAATGTCGGACCATCGTGCAATTGAAGCGCTGCGGAGTGAGGTTCTCGAAGGACGGATCAATCGCCGCACCCTGATGAAACGTGCGGCCGTTCTCGGTATCGCCGGACCGACCCTGGCGGGCCTGATCGCAGCATGTGAAGACGCCGACGATGATGATGTCGCGGCCGAACCAGACGATGACCTCGATGACGTTGTTGACGATTCAGATGAGATCGACGACGAGGAACTGGCAGACCTCGACGACGAAGATGTCGTGCCACAGGACGCAGATGTTGACCTGGAAGACGTACCCGATGTTTCGCGCGAGCGCACGCTGTTTCTCCGCTGGGGTGGCCAGGAAGGCCGCTTCGTCGATCACGATCTCTGGAACGGGTACGCCATCGGTGCGGATCACCAGAACGGCCTCGGAATCCTCTACGAACCACTCGCCTATTACAGTGCGTTCGCCGATGAGACGATCCCCTGGCTGGCCGAGGACTGGGAATACAACGAAGATTCGACTCAGCTGACGGTTTATCTCCGCTCCGGGATTGAATGGAGCGATGGCGAGCCCTTCGACGCCGATGATGTCGCATTCACCCTGAATCATCTAAACGAAATCGGCGCCGAGGTGCGCTGGGGTACCGATGTGCAGCGCTTCGTCACGCAGGCTGAAGCGACTGACGAGCGCACCGTGGTCATCGACTTTGAGGTTCCGGCTCCGCGTTTCATGTTCTTCATGACCTACAAGTACGACATCGGTCTCTACATCGTTCCGCGCCACATTTATGAAGGTGAAGACTGGTCCACGTTCACCGCGTTCGATCTGGACAACGACATTCCAGTAACCACCGGCCCCTGGCGTGTTGTCTTCTCATCTCCCGAACAGAAGATCATCGACCGCCGGGATTCCTGGTGGGCCGTTGACCAGGGACTCGTGGATGAACTTCCGCGAGTCGAACGTGTGGTCTACCTGCCATTCGGTGATGAGACGGGCGTTGCCCAGCAGCTGATTACGGACCAGATCGACTGCTCGCTCGATCTCCGGCCACTCACCATCGAACGGGTCATGGAAGACAATCCGAACGTCATCACCCACACGCTCGGAGACCCGCCGTACGGGTACGTTGACTGGTGGCCTACGGCGCTCTTCGTCAATCATGACGAACCTCCATTCGGCGAAGTGGAAGTCCGCTGGGGTATCAGCTACTACATCAATCGAGAGCAGATGATTGATGTCGCCTACGACGGTGCGGGTTCAGTGTCACCACTCCCGCTCCCGTCCTACCCGGGACTCGAGCCTTATGTCGATCACGTCTCGGATATTCTCGAGGAGTACGACACGCTCGAATACGATCCCGAAAAGGGCGACGAAATGTTCCAGGCCGCCGGGTTCGAAAAGAACGGCGATGGCTGGTGGGAACGCGACGGTGAAGTGTTGCAAGTGACGCTCAATGGTTGGGTGATCTTTGCTGACATCGGCCCGATCGTTGCCGAGCAACTTCGGATGAACGGTATCGAGGCCGAGTTCGCTCAACCACCCGACTGGTCCGACATGATCCAGCAGGGCAACTACCGGGCAGGCTTCAACGGCCACGGCGGTAGTGTCAGCGCCGATCCGTATGACACGATGCGACTCTTCCAGAGCGCGAGCGTGGCGGTTCCCGGCACGCACGGCGTGAACTTCACCCGCTGGGTGAATGAAGATTACGACGAAATCGTAGACGAAGTCGCCCGAACTCCGCTCGACGATCAGGATCGACTGATGGAGCTATGGCGGCAGGCGATGGAGATCTGGATTCCGGAATTGCCGAACATCCAGATTCAGGAGTGGTACCACCGGATTCCGATGAACCAGACATACTGGACCGGTTGGCCCACTGAAGAGGATCCATATGTAAACGGTGCCTTCTGGCACCTTACGTTCCAGCTGATTCTGAATGAGCTGGACCCCGCGCAGTAATCGCAGGTTTGACGGGGTGATCCGCCAATGGGTCACCCCGTCACCATTTGATAGAAGCGTTATGACCTGGCCTCAGTCAACGCAGAATGAGGCGCGGCTACAACGGATCGCAACTGCAGAGACCCGCGGGACCGGCAAAGATAGGCCGGCACGCAGCGAACGTCCCGGGTCAGCAATCGCTAACAGAGGCGAGGGATCCTGTGCGAATTGATTATGTACTGAGACGGTTAGTACTCTTCGTCATCATCACGTGGCTGGCCGCCACTCTGAATTTCTTCCTGCCGAGAATCTCTGGTCAAGACCCTGTTCGTGAGCGATTGCTCGAGCAATCGATGTCGGGCGGGTATGTCCATACTGGCATGGAAGAAATGGTCGAGCGGTATGAACAGGAGTTCGGACTCGATCGTCCGCTCTGGGAACAGTACCTGACGTATCTCGGGCAAATGGCCAGACTCGACTTCGGGTATTCGATTTCGAACTACCCACGCACCGTCTGGTCGATGCTCCTCGAATCCGTTCCCTGGACGGTCGGACTGCTACTGACCAGCACGATTCTGGCGTTTGCCGTTGGCACCGTGCTCGGTGCGCTCCTGGCATGGCCACGGGCTCACGGTATCGTTCACTTCCTGTTCCCACCCTTGCTCACGCTGTCCGCAATCCCATACTTCCTGCTTGGACTGGTGCTAATCTACGTCTTCGCGTTCCAGCTCAACTGGTTACCCTTGTTCGGGGGATACGAAGCCGGCACATTCCCCGAATTCTCCTGGTCACACATCATGGACATCTTACGCCATGCCATATTACCCGGAGCATCGATCCTCTTATCGTCACTCGGCTTCTGGGCGCTCGGTATGCGCGGCATGATGGTGACTGTCCAGGGCGAAGACTATATGACCTATGCCGAGGCAATGGGTGTGAAGAACCGGACGCTTTTCTTCCACTACGCCATTCGCAACGCGCTGTTGCCGCAGACGACACAACTCGGGCTGGCGCTTTCAACGATCCTGTCCGGGGCGATTCTGGTGGAAGTGATCTTCAGCTACCCGGGAATTGGCACGGTGCTCTACAACGCGATCAGGCAGTTCGACTACTTCCTGTTGCAGGGCATCATCTTCACGATCGTGCTCGGGGTGACGCTTGCAACACTGATCCTGGATCTGATCTATCCGATTCTCGATCCGCGCATCACCTACGATCGTCAGTAGGCAGGGGCATAGAGAATGGTTAGTTACCTTCGTCGAAACAAGATCCTTGTCGTCGGGATGTTCCTGATCGGATTCCTGGCGTTGTTCACCTTACTCGGGTATCTGTTCTGGGATGTATCGATGCACCGGCCGCTTTCGGCACCGGCAAATCAGTCGCCGACCTGGGACCATCCGTTCGGCACTGACCGGCAAGGACGTGATCTCCTCGCGGTCATCATCGCTGGCACACCTCTCACGCTGTACATCGGCGTTCTCGCCGGAGCGATCGGCGTGGTCGTCGGAACTGTGCTGGCACTGGTGTCGGCGTACTATGGCGGCGTGCCGGATACGCTCATCCGCGGCGCCGTGGACGTCGGTCTGACGATTCCGCCGCTGCTGGTGCTCATTCTAATTGCGGTCTCGATCGAAGGCGGACTGTCCGTGACAATGATGGCGATCATCGTCGCGTCACTGTCATGGCTCTGGCCAACTCGGTCAATCCGGGCGCAGGTGCTTTCGATTAAGGAGCGTGCCTATGTGCAGATCGCGAAGCTCTCCGGGACCAGCAGTCTGGGCGTGATCATCAAGGAGTTGTTGCCCAATCTCCTCCCGTACATCCTGGCCACGTTCGTAAGCTCGACAGCGGCAGCGATCCTCGCGTCTGTCGGCCTGGAGGTGCTTGGGCTGGGCCCGATGGACTCCCCGACACTCGGGATGACCATCTACTGGGTGCAGTTCAATGCCGCGCTCCTGCATGGAATGTGGTGGTGGTTCCTGCCACCGATCATCGTGATCATCATGCTGTTCATCGGGCTGTTTGCGACGTCAGTCGGTCTTGACGAACTGGCGAATCCACGGACTCGACGGGCGGTTTAACAGCGAACTACCCCGAACAATCAGTCTCTTGAGCGAGGGCGGCCTGCAAAAGGTCGCCCTTTTTTGGCTGTTCCATTCGTGGCCTCCTGCGGGGGATTCCAAACAGGTCGCCACCTGTCTGCGCTGCCCGGATCCGGCTTCGTAACCAACGCAATAGCAAGGAATTGAGTGATTAGACACCCTTGTGAAAAGAACTGAGTACGGTTTGACCAAGATATGTGCACGGCACTGTCAGCGTAATACAGCAGAATCGTCCACATCTATGACTCTCAAACAACTATTGACAGTGTGTTCCGAAATACGTACTATTCAATCAACTTCCAATGCTGAAGAGCGCCGCGTCGCCCTCAACAGCAGGTGAAAAATCGAAATGCTCAGCGGAGTGAGGAGGCGAACTGTATCCCCTGCGCGCATCGGTGCATACCTGTGGCTATCGCACCGACCCGGTCGATCGTGTACTTCAGTTCGGAAGTGTTCGTCGTTTAGCGGTATTTATCGAGGAGGAGACAGTTACACATGGCGGATAAACGTGCATTGTCGGCACTGACCAGCGACGTGTTGCAAGGACGCATCGGGCGTCGGGATCTGCTGAAACGAGCCGCGGTTCTGGGCATCGCAGCCCCCACTCTGGCCAGTCTCCTTGCCGCCTGTGAGGATGATGACGGCGATGAAGAGGAAGCTGCTGCAGAAGAGCCCGATACCGACGACGAAGACGAAGAACCTGATGAAGTAGACGACGAGGAAGACGAACTCGACGACCTCGAAGTGGACGACGCCGACGTTCCCGAAGATGCGGAGATCGATCTGGAAGAGGTCGACGATGTTGCTCGTGAACGAACGCTCTTCCTGCGCTGGGGCGGTCAGGAAGGTCGCTTTGTCGACCACGAACTCTGGAATGGGTACGCCATCGGCGCCAACCACCAGAACGGCCTCGGAATTCTTTATGAGCCCCTCGCCTTCTACAGTGCTTTCGCCGACGAAACGATTCCCTGGCTTGCCGAAGACTGGGAATACAATGATGACTCGACCGAACTCACGATCAATCTCCGGCAGGGGATTGAATGGAGTGACGGCGAACCATTCAATGCCGATGACGTTGCGTTCACGATTAACCACCTGAACGAGATCGGCGCCGAGGTTCGCTGGGGTGTCGACGTTCAGCAATTCGTCAACAACGCCGAAGCAGTCGATGACCACACCGTCGTCGTCACCTTTGACGTTCCTGCGCCGCGCTTCATGTTCTTCATGACATACAAGTACGACATCGGACTCTACATGATTCCGCGACACATCTACGAAGGCGAAGACTGGAGCACCTTCACGTGCTTCGATGTCGACGCCGGCCTGCCGGTTACCACCGGACCGTGGGAAGTCGTCTTCTCATCTCCTGAGCAGAAGATCATCGATCGCCGCGACTCGTGGTGGGCTGTTGACCAGGGCCTCGTTGATGACCTCCCGCGGGTCGAGCGAGTGGTGTATCTGCCGTTCGGCGATGAAACGGGCGTCGCTCAGCAGCTCATCTCGAACCAGATCGACTGTTCACTGGACCTGCGACCGCTAACCATTGAGCGCGTCATGCAGGACAACCCGAATATCATCACTCACACCGGAACCGAACCGCCGTTTGGTTATGTTGACTGGTGGCCGACGTCGCTGTTCATTAACCACGAAGTCTCACCGTACGATGAAGTCGACGTTCGCTGGGCGATCAGCAAGTACATCGATCGTGACCAGATTATCGAAGTCGGCTATGCCGGCGCCGGATCTGTTTGGCCGCTTCCGCTGCCGTCCTATCCCGGCCTTCAGCCGTTCATCGACGAGGTGGAGGACCTCCTCGAAGAGAACGACACGCTGGAATACAACCCCGAAGAGGGTGACCAGCTTATGGAAGCAGCCGGCTTCGAGAAAAATGGCAACGGCTTCTGGGAGCGAGATGGCGAAGTCTTCGAGATCACCATCAACGGCTGGACAATCTTCAACGACATCGGCCCGATTGTCGTGGAGCAACTGCGCCAGGCCGGGTTCGACGCCGAGTACGCCAACCCACCGGACTGGGCGGACATGCTCCAGCAGGGGAACTACGAGGCAGGATTCAACGGTCACGGAGGTAGTGTCAGCGGTGACCCGTACTTCACCCTCCGCTTGTTCCAGAGCACAACAACAGTCTCACCTGCCGGGCACCAGACTAACTTCACTCGCTGGGTCAACGATGAGTACGACGAAATCGTTGACGAGATGGCAGTTACGCCGCTCGACGACGAGGAAGCACTCATGGATCTCTGGCGCCGGGCAATGGAGATCTGGATTCCGGAACTTCCGAACATCCCGATCCAGGAGTGGTATCACCGAATTCCGATGAACCAGACGTTCTGGACTGGTTGGCCGGATGAGAACGACCCGTATGTCAACGGCGCTTTCTGGCACCTGACCTTCCAGCTCGTTCTGAATGAACTGGACCCGGCTCAGTAATCAGCGAACAGGCCGGGGGAACTGCGGGTTCCCCCGGTTCTTTAGGCAACGTTGGAATCGACGCAACTGCACGCATCTGCGCTCCGGCAACACTGTTCCCCGGTCTCCGGCCGGCAGACACAACTGCCAGAGCGATTTGCATAACCAGGTCAACCGGCTGTTCCCGCTGGCGTGAATGGCGAACGTTCAACCGAGAGTTGAGGGCCCCAGTGCGTTTGGATTACGTTATACGGCGAGTGTTTCTTTTCGTCGTGATCACGTGGCTCGCCGCCACGTTGAACTTCTTCCTTCCTCGAATCTCCGGCCAGGACCCTGTGCGAGAGAAGCTTCTCCAACAGGCGATGTCCGGTGGGTATGTGCATACGGGTATGGAAGAAATGGTCGCTTCGTATGAGCAGAAGTTCGGGCTGGATCAACCCCTCTGGTCGCAGTACATTACCTATCTTGGCCAGATGGCTCGGCTGGACTTCGGCTACTCGATTGCCAACTACCCCCGGACCGTCTGGGCAATCCTCGGCGAATCGGTGCCCTGGACTGTCGGACTGTTGCTTACCAGCACAGTTCTGGCATTTGCAATCGGCACGGTCCTCGGTGCGCTACTGGCGTGGCCGCGAGCAAACAAGATCGTACACGTCCTGTTCCCGCCACTGTTGACGCTATCGGCGATCCCGTACTTCCTGCTTGGCCTTGTGCTCATCTACATCTTCGCCTTCCAGTTGAACTGGTTGCCGTTGTTCGGTGGCTATACTGCCGGGTCGTTCCCGGAGTTCAGTTGGTCCCACGCGATAGATATTCTGAGACACTCGTTGCTGCCGGCGCTATCGATCCTGCTTTCGTCACTGGGATTCTGGGCGCTCGGCATGCGGGGCATGATGGTGACCGTCCAGGGTGAAGACTATATGACCTACGCTGAAGCGATGGGGATGAAGAATCGCACACTGTTCTTCCACTACGCCATTCGCAACGCGCTCCTGCCGCAGACAACGCAGCTAGGCCTGGCGCTCTCGACGATCTTGTCCGGCGCAATCCTGGTCGAGGTGATCTTCAGCTATCCGGGCATCGGTACGGTGCTCTATCAGGCGATCCGCCAGTTCGATTACTTCCTGCTGCAGGGGATCATCTTCACGATCGTCGTCGGTGTGACGTTGGCGACGCTGATTCTCGATCTAATCTATCCGATTCTCGATCCGAGAATCTCGTACGGCCGACAGTAGACAGGGGCACCCAATAATGTGGAGATATCTCCGTCGAAACAAGATTCTTCTGGTCGGTCTGTTCCTGATCGGTTTCCTCGCGGTTTTTACGATCGCCGGATACCTGTTCTGGGATGTCCAGATGTACCGTCCACTCTCGGCTCCAGCGAACCAGTCGCCGTCGTGGGATCATCCCTTCGGAACAGACCGACAGGGGCGTGATCTCCTCGCAACCATCATCGCAGGGACGCCTTTGACGCTCTATATCGGCGTTCTTGCAGGTGCAATCGGCGTCACAGTCGGTACGGTGCTGGCACTCGTCTCTGCCTACTACGGTGGCTTCTGGGACACCATAATTCGTGGAATTGTTGACGTTGGACTAACAATCCCGGCGCTTCTCGTTCTTATCCTGATTGCGGTGTCGATTCAGGGAGGACTATCCGTAACGATGATGGCCGTTGTGGTCGCCTCGTTATCCTGGCTCTGGCCCACCAGAACCATCCGTTCTCAGGTGCTCTCGATCAAAGAGCGCGCCTACGTACAGATCGCGAAACTCTCTGGTACGAGCGGCCTCGGGGTGATCATCAAGGAGCTACTTCCGAACCTGTTGCCATATATCCTTGCAACGTTCGTTGGTTCCACAGCCGCAGCAATTCTCGCCTCGGTTGGACTGGAAGTACTCGGCCTCGGACCGATGGATTCACCGACGCTGGGAATGACAATCTACTGGGTTCAGTTCAACGCCGCGCTCCTGCATGGTATGTGGTGGTGGTTCCTGCCGCCGATCATCGTGATTATCATGCTGTTCGTTGGCCTCTTCGCAACCTCGGTTGGACTTGACGAGCTTGCGAACCCGCGTACTCGACGAGCCGTCTAACGCTCACACGCTTCAAACGCACAGCCGGGCAGACGGCGACTCCCTTGCAGGGTCGCCGTTTGCCTGTCCTCGCGGGCATTCTTGCCGATTACCCGCGCTTGACGCATTCATGCGCCTGCCTGATGATCCAGTGGATTGAGTCGCAGATCGTTAGGACAGGGAGTAACACGCGAATGGCTTCGAATGGGTTTCCGCCAATCTTCGATGGGCACAACGACACGATTCTCAGCCTGACCGGAAAAGGGTTCAACCCGTTGCCCGGTGGTCGATCGTTTTTCGAAGAGACTGACAACGGACACATCGATCTGCCGCGTGCAAAGCGCGGCGGTCTGGGTGGAGGGTTCTTTGCTGTCTTCATTCGCCCACCGGAGCAGGAGCCCGACGAAAATGACGACGCCGAGAACGCGATCGACCGAACCACACGCCAGTTCAATCCCTCCGGCGGCTGGCCTGAACCGATGGCGATGGACTACGCACAGTCGAAAGCGCTGGAACTTACCGGCCGCCTGATCCGGATCGCCGACGAATCGAACGGTGCGTGCAAGGTTGTTCACTCCGCGGCCGAGGTCGAGCAATGCATGAAGGACGGTACGTTCGCCATCCTGCTGCATTTCGAAGGGACGGACCAGCTGGACCCCGATGGGTTTGCGCTCGATGTCTTCCACAAGGCCGGTGTACAGTCGGTCGGTCTGACTCACTTCCGCAAGAACCGGTATGCCGAGGGAGTTCCGATGACGTTCCCGAGTTCCCCGGACACCGGCGAAGGTTTGACCGAAGAAGGCAAAGAACTTGTCCGCCAGTGCAATGCCCGCAACATCCTGGTCGATGTCTCTCACATTACGGAAAAGGGCTTCTGGGACGTCGCAAATGTGACTGACGCCCCGATTGTCGCAACGCATTCGAACGCCTGGGAGGTCGCCAACGCACCGCGAAACCTGACCGACAAGCAACTCGATGCGATTAAGGAGAGTCGTGGAATCGTGGGGCTCAATTTCCACGTCGGCTTCCTCCGCAACGATGGACAGGTCGATACCAACACCCCGCTTTCGGTCATGGCCGATCACCTGGATTACATGGTTGAGCGCATGGGCATTGATTGTGTTGCACTCGGCTCAGACTACGATGGCGCGATCGTCCCGGATGATGTGAGCGATTCCTCGAAGCTTCCGAACTTGATGAAAGCGCTGCAGGATCGCGGTTATGACAACGAAGCGCTGGAGAAGATCGCAAACCGGAACTGGGTCCGCGTTCTTCGAGAAACCTGGGGAAGCTAGCAGTAACCGGGGCATTCAGATTGCTGAGTATCAGGCAAGGGAAGCGTCGTACGGCTAATGCCGCTGGCTCCGAATCTGGAGGACAGTTATGAGTTTGACGCCGCGACATGGAAGACAGGACATCGAAACGATGCGGGATCGTCTGGATCGCCTCCTCGGCGAGGTTGGCGGCCGGACCTGGGAACTGCTCGAGCGAAGTATGCCGGTTGACGTCTACGAATCAGAAACCGAGGTGGTCGTTACTGCGTCGGTTCCAGGCGTCGAGTCAGAAAAGCTCGATATTCAGTACTCTGATGGACTGCTCACAATTCGGGCATCGTCCGAAGAGGAAGAAGAAAAGCAGGAAGGGACCTGGCACGTTCGTGAGCGGCGATCGGGTGTCAGTGAGCGGACAGTGCCGATACCGCGCTCGGCCGATGTGGATCGTGCCGACGCAACACTCGATAACGGCGTCCTCAGAATCCGGTTCCCGGTTGCCGAGCAGTCGGATCGTCGCCGGATTCAGATCAACACCGGGCGGTAACCCGGCGCCCGACGATTCTGATACGCACCCTCACTCCCCGGCAACGGTGTGACCCGTTGCCGGGGATCTGTTTGGCTCCTTTGATCAGTTGATTACAACGCAGCAATCACGGCATCACCAACCTCGGTTGTCGATGCATTGCCTCCCAGATCACCCGTGAGCGCATTCCCGTCTGCGCATACTTTTTCGAGTGCCGAGATGATCCGTTCGGCAGACCCCGGCTCCCCGAGTTGATCGAGCATCATTGCGCCAGCCCAGATTGTTCCCATCGGGTTGGCGATTCCCCGTCCGGCGATGTCGGGAGCACTTCCGTGCACCGGTTCGAACAGCGACGGTACATCCGGGTCTGCCGCAATGTTTGCGCTCGGCGGCAAGCCAAGACTCCCCATCAACGCGCCGCCCAGATCGGTGAGAATGTCGGCAAACAGGTTACTTCCGACCACGACATCGAATGTCTCCGGCTTCGTTATCATCGCTGCGGCGGCGGCGTCGACCAGTAAGGAGGTCACTTCAACGTCGGGGTAGTCGCCAGCGACCTCATTCACGACGTCGTCCCAGAAGGGCATGCCGTACTGCATTGCATTGGATTTGGTGATACTCGTCAGGTGCTTGCGACGGCGCTGCGCCTGATCGAACGCATATCGAACCACACGTTCGACGTTAAAGCGCGAAAAGACTGAGGTCTGCAGCGCAACTTCGTGTTCGGTACCCTGGTGGACCCTGCCGCCCGCTCCGGCATATTCACCTTCCGTATTCTCGCGAATGAAGAGCATGTCCACGTCGGCCGGCCCCTTGTCCCGAAGCGGACCGCGAATTCCCTGGAACAGTCGAACCGGCCGGACATTCACGTGCAGATCAAACTGCTTTCGAATCGGCAGGAGCAACCCCCACAACGTGATGTAGTCGGGGACGTCTGGCGGATCGCCTACTGCTCCGAGGTAGATGGAATCAAACGCGCGGAGCTGATCGAGACCGTCGTCCGGCATCATCCGTCCGTGCTCGCGGTAGTAGTCGGAGCTCCAGGGAAGGGCAACCCAATCAATCTCGGCCGCATCTCCGAGTGCTGTCTCGATGACCTTCTGACCGATCGGGATCACTTCCTTGCCGATACCGTCTCCGGCGATAACCGCAACTCGATAACGTGCCATTAATTCGCCCCTTCAACCTCTCCCTTGCGTAACTCTCCGGCCCAGCATAGCGGTTTTCGCAGCATTCCGCGACCACCCGGAGCCGGACCTGTTGACATTTCCAGAAACAACGTGCTAATTGAGGCGAACGCGCATCGACGGAAGAATATCGAGAGGGGTTACCCGGATGGCTGAAGAACGCGGCAAGACGATCTCGGAGGCAACAAGAGCGCAACTGGCCAGCGCAAGCACCGCAACGATCAGCTCCGTGCTGCGCAAGCATGGGTTTAACGAGATGTATCTTGAAGGGCTGCGGGCGCTACACCCGGAAAAGCGGATGGTGGGACAGGCATTCACCCTGCGGTTCGTGCCAACGCGGCCTGATCTCGACCCAACTGGTGAGTTCGACAACACGACCAACAAGCAGCGAATCGCGGTCGAGAGCGTCGGACCGGGAGACGTGCTGGTGATCGAGGCCCGTGGAGATACGCGGGCCGGCACGCTCGGGGACATCCTGGCAACACGCATCTGGCAACGTGGTGCTGCGGGAATCGTCAGCGACGGTGCGTTCCGGGACACGCCAGGTTTTTCCGAGATCGACATGCCAACCTACAGCAAGGATCAGAACCCGAATCTCTCAAGTACTGTGCACCATCCCATCGAGATCAACGGTCCGATCGTCTGTGCCGGAGTGACTGTACTTCCGGGTGATGTGATGGTCGGCGACGGGGAGGGTGTGATCGTCATCCCGGTCGACATGGCAGAGCAGATCGCACAGGAGGCAGACGAGCAGGAACAGCGTGAGGAGTTCATTATTGGAAAGATCCGCGAGGGACACTCAATCCTCGGGGTGTA